>JAFIET010000009.1 GCA_020832405.1 Balneolales bacterium | reverse complement strand
TACAGGAAAAAAAGGCGCTTTCGGAAACCGGCTGCCGTGCCCAACACGGCTGCTGGTCCGAAAGCGCCTTTTTTGATGCGGCAGGCTCAGAAGGCCGCCGCCCGAAACCCCACAAAATCACCGGGCAGCCTGACTCTTTATGGGGTCGGGGGTTTGGGAGCATTTTCAGAGGCTATAGGTATATCCCTTCATCGGGCGCGGGGATTGAGAGAACTCCCGGCAACAACTACCTGTCGGGCTTTTGCCGGCAACCAGCAGAAAGCCCCAACTCCCGTGCATGGTAAGAGCCGGAGCCGGCGCAGCACAAAGCGGCCGCGCAGCTTTTACATCATAAGTCAGGCAATCTCACGCGCAGACCCAGGCAACAGAAGCACTAAATTGATTGCAGGCTGCTAAAACGCTTCGAGCACTACCCGGATTCGCGGATCGCGCTCTACGGCAAACCGTTGCTCGAGCAGATTGTTCATCTGCGCATCGTCGAGGGCACCGATGTAACGAAGCGCAAGCAGCCGCATGCGGGGGTCGGTATCAGCAATCAGAAGGGGCACAAGTTCCTGCAGCTCAGGGGCCCGGTTGTTCCGCGCCAAAGCACTCAGGGCCGTTGCCCGCATCTGATAGGGGAAAGACTCCATCAGCACAATTTCGTAGCTCGTATCAACAGCTACCATACGATCAGAGAGTTCAAACAATTCTTCAACTACGGCAGCGCGAATTCCGGCCGGACCGCTGCCGCCGAGCAACGAGCTTGCCAGCTCGGTAAACTGCTCTTCTGAAGCCACCTCACGGAAAATCCGCACAGCGCGCACTGCGGCTTCTGAGTACTGTGCGCTCTGCGCCAACCTTCCTGCAGCCGAGACCACTGCCGGGTTACCGGGATAATTCCGCAGGGCATTGAGGGCTGCGAGGAGCTCCTCCCCTTCTGCCGTAGAAACCAAATCCAGGAATAGCTGCTGTGTGCCGGCTGCTCCGCGCACAATATCACCAATTGCTCCGATAAGTGCTACCCGAACAGCTGCTGAGCTTTCAGCCCGAAGCAAATCACGAACGGCCAGCTGAATATCGGGATCTTCCCGGAATCGTGGCAGGTTTTGCGCAGCTGCCACCCGCTGAGCAACAGACGGACTGTTTCTGAGCTGATGCAGCCACATGCTGAGATCTTTCATCTCCCTAAACAGAAAATCGGGTGCACCGTCGCCTGCAATCACATTTTGTGGCCGGGATTCAGCGGGCAGCACAAACTCCCCTCCTGCACGGAAAACGGTGAGGGTATCGCGGCGGAGCTCGCCACCGCGGAAAAACAGCTCAAGCGGCACGCGGATGCTGTCTTTCTGCACCGGCCCCTGCGGATCAACCGTAACTGAAATGCCGCGCTCGGCACTGTAGCCAAAAACAAGCTGTACCGGCAAGGGAGCATGTTCTTCGGGTACCGCCCGAAGCTGTTCGAAATCGGTTTCTGGCAGGGTTCTGCCTGAAGCCCGGTACCAAACGCGCTGAAAATCATGCCAGTTACCTACCGGATCTTCTCTGCGCAGCTGATTCCGCATCTGATCCTGTAAAATAAACTCTGAAAAGCCGTCCAGCTCATTAAGTGCCTGCTGCCAATAATGGAAATGCTGTACCAGCAAATGATCCCAATAGCTGAAATTATCGGTTTCAGGCCATGCCTGAACGTTTGCATGCGGGGCATCAGGTTCGAGCTGCTGCATTAGGGCCGCCTGATGCAGCAGATGCACGCCTGCACCCGCTACAGTTTCGGGTCTCAGTAAAGCGCCAAACCACTGTGCTGTCACAATTCGGTCGATCTGCACCTTAATAGGGGAAATAGCTGCTGAAACAATCCCTACTGAAGCCGCCGACAAACGAGGCTCCCACAAATGGTCTTCGAGCAAAACAAGCGTGAGCCCTTCAAAGGGGTACTCTACACGTAGTTTGCGGGTAAGGGCACTCAGGCTGCTGATGGTTTCACGCATCAGTTCTTCCCGAACCTGCTGAGAACCCGTGCGGGCTTCGCCATATACCCTGATGCCCGTAAGGCCCAGCAGATTTTCCACGTACTCAAGGTTTCCGGCAAAGAACACAAGATCGGTAGAAGGAACAGGCACCTCTGAGCGCCAGATAACCTGTTTCCGCCTCCCGTCGGCCGACCTGGAACGGAAGTAATAGCCGTTTGATACCACCTGCATTTCTTCAGGCACTTCAATCATCATACGTGTTGTGAAGGCCACCCGCGGATGCTCAAAAACCGGAATCCACTCGGCGCGCCGGTTTGGGGCAAGGCTGGTAAACAGGGTTCCGGCTGCCGTACGAAGTAACGCCTGCGGCTGTTCGGCCCGGTAAAAGATAATCAGCTCGAAAGGCCGGGTTGGTTCCGCAAGGTAGTCAGCCGGATTAAGGGTGATGCGGTCATTTTCATAGACAAAGGCCGCTTCCTGATCGTTAATGAGTACTGCGTCAATTTTAAGGCCGGCTGCATGAAGCGTGAGTGCTTCAGCGAAAGCATGCCGGGCATAAACCGTGTACGAAGCTGAACCACTCAGAGAACGCTCGGCCTCATCAAGGCTGAGAGCAGCTTCAAGATGGGAAAAATGATAATCAAGCACCGGATGCTCTTCGTAATCCAGAAAACCCGCCTGCCCCTTAACACCAGTGGGGATTACAGACAACAGCAAAAAGAACAATAAAAAAGGACTGGCCTTTTGTGCGAAATTCATAAGAATTTTTATTGATGGTTTTTAAAAATATGAAGCAGTTCGTTTTTCAGAGCGGGTGCGCAGGAGAATCCGTTTCCGCCGTCGATGCGGGCTGTACCGCTTAGATCGGTAAACGAACCCCCTGCCTGCTCTATTACAGGAAGCAAGGCCGCGGCATCCCAAAGGTTCAGCACCGGATCCATCATTATATCAGCGCGGCCGGTTGCAACCATTAAATGGCCGTATGCATCCCCATAAGTGCGGTGCGTGCCTACCTGATCGAGCAGGTGTTCGAATGAATTACGGTAACCGTAGGTGCGGAAATACTGAACATCGGAGGTCATCATCGATGCTTTACTCAAATCAGTGCAGTTTCTCACCTTAGTTGTTACCCCGTTGAGGTGTGCAGGTATCCCTTCAGCTCCGGCAACAAGTTCTTCCATAAATGGTGCATGAATGACCCCGACAGTCGGTTTACCGCCAATTGTTATGCCAATAAGATTGGTGTACAGGGGGATGCCGTGGATAAAGCCTACCGTACCATCAATAGGGTCGAGAATCCATTTTATTTCAGCATCCGGCTGATGCGTACCAAATTCTTCGCCGATAATACCATGTTCGGGAAACGTTTCCATGATGAACGCGCGCATGGCCTGCTCTGCCTCACGGTCTGCTATGGTAACCGGCGAATCATCATCTTTACTGATTACCTCTACATTTTTGCGAAAATATTTGAGCGTAACTTCACCTGCTATTTTAGCAGCCTTTATTGCAGCCTCATGTAATGAATCAACGATATAGCTCATCAAAACCTGTTTTTTAACTCCTGAATAGAAAAAAGACGGAACAGTACTCATTGCAAACAAAGTGTTCAGCCTTATAAAATACCTAACTTACACGACTTATACCTTCATCACACTTTATATTCAGGCCAAAATTAAACCCACTTAATTAAAAGCGCTTTTTTACCCACTTCAACTTAAAAATAAAAGCCAATTAAACCCATAGTCATTAAAAATTATTGATTTGTGCCTGCAAATGATTAGTTTAGGTGAAGTTCATGATTATTTAAAGTTTTCGTGAACCTCTTATTGATATAACAGTCGAATCAAATAGAAAGGCACGTTCCCGGACCGGAGCGTGCCTTATTTTTTTGTTGTTGCATGGCCCAAGGCTTGCTATCTTTGCCGAATGCAAAAATTCTTCGGTATAAAACTCAGGCTTTCTGTTGTACTACTGGTACTGGGAGGCTTTATGCTTACCCATCTGCCGCAGCATCAGGCAGTAAAAGAGTACAACTCTTTCAGCAACTGGGTGATGCAGCACCTGAGTGAGAGAACATCGGATGCCGGAGCCGATACCCTTCGCAGTGAAAGCCTGCGAACCCTGCTCAACGAAATGATGTCCGGAAAATCGGGCACCGCCAGGGAAAAGCCTTCTCAGGAAGACCACACGCGGATGATTCCTTTTTTATATCTGGCCTGGTCTCAGCATCACGACGCAAGCGATATGGCCGGCACCTTTTCAAATGACCGGCTGAGCTTTCAGCTTATTTTCAAGCATCATGCCGCAGTGCTTAGCGGCATACTTTTTAGTGCTTCAGGCCACGAAACCCATCCCCGTTTGCGGGCCTGTACCCTTCAGCTCCGCATTGCCGGGTTTCTGCCTTTTTCTATGCGTGCCCTCATAAGCGGGCAATTCGTAAACGCACCATAGCCCTCCTTTTGCCTCACTGCGGCCCCCCCAATCGGGTACTTTTTCAAAAAACCGCCGCACAGTAGCAGTTCCGAAGCAGTTCAGGCAGATGCTTCTAAATCTTGAGCACCTACTCTCCGCGAAAAGATCGTTTGACTGAACGTACAGTTCCGCAACCCTCTGATTCGGGACCTCCGTTAGTCCGCACAACTGCTGCCAATTCACCTCATTTACACCAAACCAAAAAAGCGGGTTCTCCGCGCCTGCCGGTTTTCAGCGGATTCAGACCCACTGTGAACAACCGGCCGGGTTTTCAACTAAACCACCAATAACCTTCCTATATCCATGAAACAAACAAGCTCTACCAAGATTTTATTTATTCTTGGCTTCCTTGTTCTAACAGGGTACTATCTTCAGTTCAGTGTTCGCCACTGGCTGGAAGAGCGCCATATCAACTCCCTTTCACCGGAAGAGCAGGTTGAATACCGCTTTGCAAATGCAGAACGGCTTACCAACCTCCGTACAAACGCCCTCAGCTTTGGTCTTGACCTTCAGGGTGGGATGTATGTAACCCTCGAGCTGGCTACCGGTCAGCTGATAGGGGAGCTTGCCCGTGAGCAGCGTGACGACTTGTTCGATGAAGTTCTGCAGGCTGCAACCCAGCGTTCGCAGGAAACCAACATCGATATTGTTGCTGAGTTCATAAATGAGTTTGAGCGTCGTGACCCCGGAGCCCGCCTCAGCCGTTACTTCCACATGAACACCGACGAGCTCACCCGCGCTTCTACCAACGACGAAGTCCGCACTTACCTCGAAGCACAGCGCAACCGCGCCGTTGACCGCGCCGTTGAGATTATCCGCAACCGGATTGACCGATTTGGTGTTACTGAGCCCTCTATCGTTCGTTCAGGTGCCAACCGGGTTGTTGTAGAGCTTCCGGGTGTTGATGATGATCAGGACCGTGTACGAAACCTGCTCCGTGGTACAGCCAGGCTTGAGTTCCGTACCATGGCCAACCCCAACGAACTTCGCAGCACCTTCGAACGTGTGGTTCAGATACTCACTGAAACAGAAGTTATTGAGGATGAAGACGGCGAGAGCCAAACCATCACCCGTAACCCGCTGGGCAACCTGCTGCTTGATATCGGCGGGCCTGATGTACGATTCGGCTATGCTACCGCTCAGGATACAGCCGCAATCAACGCACTGCTTGCCCGTGAGGCCGTTCAGCGCGTAATACCGGCTAACATTCAGCTGATGTGGGGAGCCCGCTCCGAGAATATCGGTACCGGCACTCCGATGCTGCCGCTGCTTGGTGTTCGCTCACAGGTTGAGCTTACCGGTGATGTAATCACCGATGCGCGCCCCGCATTCGACCCTACAACCAACGCTCCGGAAGTTTCCATGAGCATGAACCGTGAGGGTGCGCGTACCTGGAGCATGATTACCGCAGCCAATATCGGCCGGCCGGTAGCCATCATCCTTGACGGCATGGTGTACAGCTATCCGACCGTACGCACACAGATTGCTGACGGCCGTTCATCCATCAGCGGTCTCGGCGGCCTTGCCGAAGCGGAAGATTTGGTTAACATTCTGCTTTCCGGTGCGCTTCCTGCTCCACTGGAGATCATCGAAGAACGCACCGTTGGTGCTACGCTGGGTGAAGCTTCCATCCGTGCAGGCTTCAATTCAGCACTGTTCGGCCTTATGTTGGTTGCCATTTTCATGATCATGTACTACCGTACTGCCGGCGGTATTGCGAACATCGCCCTGATTCTGAACATCGTATTCATCCTCGGTATTCTCTCAGCCTTTCAGGCTACGCTAACCCTGCCCGGTATCGCTGGTATCGTACTTACCATCGGTATGGCGGTAGATGCCAACGTACTGATCTTCGACCGTATCCGTGAAGAGCAGCGTGCCGGAAAATCTCTGATTGCTTCCATTGAGAGCGGTTATGCAAACGCCATGAGCGCGATTCTCGATGCCAACATCACAACATTCCTGACCGCTGTAATTCTGTTCAGCTTCGGGATGGGGCCGATCAAAGGCTTCGCCGTAACCCTTATGGCGGGTATTGTAGCCTCCCTGTTCAGTGCCATTGTGATCACCCGCGTAGTTGTAGACTGGCTGGCTCGCGGCAAAGGTAATGCCATGAGTTTCGGTTAAGCCCGGCACTCCTCATTCATTAATCAAGCAATCAGAAATTCATACACATTATGAGAGTATTTGAAGACCCAAAATTTGAACTTATCCATAACCGTAAGATCGGATACATTATCTCGTCGGTTTTGGTAATCCTTTCCATAGGTGCCATCCTGGTGAAAGGCCTGCAGTTCGGTATCGACTTTCGCGGCGGTACTGAAATTGTTGTAGCTTTTGAAGGCAGCTCTCCCGCTGTTGAAGAAATCCGCAACATACTCACCGATCCGCTCGGCAGCGCACCTGAGGTAAGAACATTCGGCGCGGACATTAACATTCGTACCGATGTTGACCTGAGCAGCAATGAAATTCAGCGCATCATTGTGGAATCTTTGGCAGTAAGCTTTCCGGGTAACACCGCTGAAATCATCAAAACGGACCTTGTAGGACCCCGTTTTGCAGAAGATCTGAGAAATGCCGCGCTTCAGTCTGTATTGTTTGCGCTGGCTATTATCTTTATTTATATCCTCATCCGGTTCAAAAAATGGTACTACTCAGCCGGGGCAGTTGCTGCACTCGCGCACGACGTTATCATCACGCTTGGTTTATTCACCCTGCTTTACGACGTAGTGCCGTTCAGCCTCGACATCAACCAGGCCATCATTGCTGCTTTCCTCACCATTGTTGGGTATTCGCTTAACGATACGGTAGTTGTATTTGACCGTATCCGGGAGAATTCCCTCATCTTTAAAACAGAGGCGTACGATAATATGGTGAACAGAAGTGTAAACAATACGCTGAGCCGAACATTCGTAACTTCTGTTACGACCTTGATTGCTGTAAGTATTTTGTTTTTCTTTGGAGGAGAGGTGCTTAAAGGATTATCTTTCGCCTTGATTTTAGGGGTAATTCTTGGTACATATAGTTCGATCTTTATCGCAAGCGGCCTTGTTGTCGATCTTCAGCTAAAAAAGGCTAACTCCTAACATCATCCAACATACACTTTTAGAGGTAAACCATGAGTTTTAATCTTTCCGAGCGCTACAACTGCAGCGTAATAGAGTTTAAAGGCAATGTTATGGGTGGCCCAGATGCCACCAAGCTCAATGAAACCCTGCACGAGCTGATCGATAAGGGTCATAAAAATGTGGTCGTTGACCTAAAAAAAGTAGCTTTTATGAACTCTTCAGGTCTTGGGATGCTCATCGGTGGTCTTACCACTATGCGCAACGCAGGCGGAGATCTTCGTATAGCCAACGCAACTAATAAAATCGAAAGCCTGCTGATTGTTACAAAACTGATCACGGTTTTCAAGCATTTTAAATCAGTTGACCTGGCGGTTGAATCCTACGCTGAGTAGACAGGTTTGAGCTGTATTTAACTTTCAAAAAAGACCGGACCACGCTGGTCCGGTCTTTTTTATGGTAAACTGAAATACAATGATTTTTATGCTGCTGCCCTTTACGGGGTCGTTTTTTACTCCTTGATTTTATTAAGGTGTGCCTCGGTACACCTTTTTTTGTGGGTTTAAGCTCCGCAGTTGTTTACTGTACACTTCATTTAGTTTAATTCATATAATGGCTGTTCGTGTAATTATTGGCGCTCAATGGGGCGACGAAGGAAAAGGAAAAATTGTAGACCTGCTTGGGGAATCAACCAATTGGGTAGTAAGGTATCAGGGCGGGGCCAATGCCGGCCACACCATTAAGTTTGACGGAAAAACCTCTGTGCTTCATCTTATCCCGTCCGGGATATTTCACTCCGGCACCTGCTGCGTTATTGGCAACGGGGTAGTTATTGACCCTGCCAAACTGCTCGAAGAAATCCGTATGGTGCGTGAAAAAGGTGCTGTGCCTGAGAAGCAGCTCAAAATCAGCGCATCGGCGCACGTTATCCTGCCCTACCACAAGCAGATGGATATCGCCCGTGAAAAATCGAAGGGTGATGCGGCCATCGGTACAACCGGGCGCGGTATCGGGCCTGCTTACGTGCACAAAACAGCACGCACCGGCCTGAGAATGATGGATCTGCTCGACCCTGAGTCGCTCAAGTTCAAGCTGGGCTTCCTGCTCGAAGAAATCAACATTCAGCTCAAGTACCTGTATCAGCTTCCGGAGCTGAGCACAGGGCCGCTGCTCGAAGAGCTCACCTCATGGGGTGAAGAGCTTCGCCCCTACATCTGCGATACCTCTCACGAGCTGCACATGGCTTACGAGCGGGGCGAAGAAATCCTGCTTGAAGGCGCACAGGGCGCCCTGCTTGACATCGATCACGGCACTTATCCCTTTGTAACCTCTTCTTCACCCACTTCCGGCGGCGCCTGTACCGGCACCGGCCTGCCCCCTACTGCCATCAGCAAGGTGATGGGCATCACCAAGGCGTACTGCACCCGCGTAGGCAACGGCCCTTTCCCGACCGAGCTGCACGATGCCGAAGGTGAAAAAATCAGGCACATCGGCCGCGAATTCGGTGCCACTACTGGCCGGCCGCGCCGCTGCGGCTGGCTCGATCTCGTTGCCCTAAAATACGCAACCCGCATCAACGGCATCAACGAACTGGCCGTAACCAAGCTCGATGTGCTCAACACAATGGATGTGGTCAAAGTCTGTACTTCCTACAAAATCGGCGACGAAGAAACCACAATATTTCCCAAAAACGCCGTTTTGCTGAGCAAGGTAAAACCGGTGTACAAAAGCTTTGAAGGATGGAAGCAATCCGTAGCCGACTGCAGCAGCCGCGACACCCTGCCGGCTCAGGCTAAGGCGCTGATTGATTTTATTGAAGCTGAAATTGGTGTTCCTGTAAAAATAGTCTCCACAGGGCCCGACCGCTCTGAAACACTGGTCGCACTATAACGACGAATTTTTCCCCTATCCATGATCATTTCCGAAAACCGGTTTACGGTTCACTATTTGATTCGGGCCGTCTCAGAATCTGAGGCGGCTCTTTTTTGCAGACGCATAGCCTACGAACAAAGCGTGGAACTTCCTGATGATGTGCTCAGCGATGAAATCCGCGGGCATATTGTCGGGCAGCTCACCAAACTTGAAAACGACCCACAGGACGGCACCTGGCGTGCCTCCATCAGCTATGCGGTTGATTCTGTGGGAGATGAGGTCTCACAGTTTCTGAATGTGCTGTTCGGCAACATGTCGCTTTACCCCGGCGCGCTGGTGGTGGGCTGCAAATGGGACGATATACCCGCACATATTCTGCCCGGCCCCAAAGCAGGGCTCACTGGCGTAAGGAAACAACTGGGTATCAGCAGCCGTCGGGCACTCAGCTGTACTGCCCTCAAACCCATCGGTCTGGAAACCCGGGAGCTGGCCCATTTCTGCTACAGCTTCGCACTCGGTGGCATAGATATCATCAAGGATGATCACGGACTCGCCAATCAGGCGACCTCACCCTTCGCAGACCGCCTTGCGGCCTGTACCGATGCCGTAAAACGGGCTGCGGACAAAACCGGCCATCTTGCGGCTTACTTCCCGAACATCACAGCCGACGGCTCCGAGACCCTGCGCCGCTACGAGCAGGCTTACGAAGCCGGAGCGGGCGGCGTGCTGCTTATGCCGCATTTGTGCGGCCCTTCCACCATGACCGAAATCGCGAAGAGCGGCATCCCCTTACCGGTGATGGCGCACCCGGCTTTCTCCGGGGCTTATGTGCTGAACGGGCAACAGGGCTTCACACCTGAATTTCTTTATGGCACGCTATGGCGTAAACTTGGCGCTGATTTTGTAATCTATCCCAATGCCGGCGGACGCTTTTCCTTTTCCGAGGCGGCCTGCCGTGCCATCAACGAAAACTGCCGGCGGCCGCTTGGCAGCATCGCGGCCGCCATCCCAACCCCCGGCGGCGGTGTTCAGCGCGACACCCTCCCTGCCCTGCTCGCCGGCTACGGCCCCGACACCTGCTTCCTGATTGGCGGCAGCCTGTATCAGCACCCGCGCGGCATCGAATACGCAAGCCGGGAGCTCACCGAACTTTTACATGAGGGACCGGCACCCTGACTCTTTATTGCCAATTATTGAATTCAAAATGAAGAAAAATTCCAAGATTATCCGCAGAACTGAAGACGGCTGGCAAGGCGTTGCGTCCAAAACCTACAAAACGAGCGGAACCAATTTTAAGGACATCACCCGGTTTTCCCTGCTGGGCGAAGGCGAAAATGAACACGAGCTTAACATGCAGACGCGCGTGTTTCGGGTTGAGGCGGGCGGCTATTCATCCCTCGAATACCACCGGCATCCGCATTCGGTCATGATTATCGAAGGCAGCGGCTCCATGATTTTGGGTGATGAGGTTCATGCCCTAAGCACCTTCGATGTGGTGTACATCAGCCCGGAAACCCTTCATCAGTTCCATGCCGATGCCGGCGAGCCCCTTGCCTTCATCTGCATTGTGGACCGCTACCGCGACCGGCCTGCGGTTCCAGACCATTCCGCACTGGATGATTGGCTTGGCAAAGATACCGAAGCGCGCAAAAAAGCGCGGCTCTAAGCTTTTTTATTGCCGGATATTTTATTCTGCCGGAGCTTCAATAGCAAATTCCCCAGAAACTTCCCCTTATACACGCGGTGGATGTGATCCATATCGGCAAGCACCACCATGTGTTTTTTAGCCCTTGAAAAGGCCACGTTGAGCAGGCGCGGCACGCTGAGTCCGTTCTTGGTTTCATCAAAAGGCCGCACCGAAAAATGCCGGCGCGGCTGCGTTTCCCCGGCACCGCTCATCACCAGATCAAATAAAATCGCTTCTTTCTCCCGCCCCTGAAAGGTGTGGATGGTGCCCACTTCAACCCCGCTGAAATTCGTACTGTAGAGCTCGCGGCGGTAATCCCACACCACGCTCCGGAACGGCACAATGATACCGATTTGCGAAGGGTGAAGCTGCTCATTGATCACGAGCCGCTTCACCAGCTCCATCACCAGATTGCGGTGCACTTCATTCACGGGCCGGAAGCCGTACTCCGATTTCGGCGTGTCAATCCACGGTCCGTAGCGCATGGTATTAACCAGATGCACGCTTACGTCGCTCTTGGAGGCCTGCGCATCCCGCAGGCTCAGCTGCTGTGAGGGGGCATGCAGGATGGCGTCGGCTTTGCCCGATTTCAGACGGCCGTCGTAGAACACCTCGCTGATGACCTCCGCGAGATCGTCCTCAAGCCGGTACTGCGTATCAAAAAAGCAGGTGATGCCGGGGTTTTCATCCTTCCACACAAACAGCTGTTCCATGCTGTCGGCCTCTGAAGCCATGGTGTACACATCCTTCTCAAGAAAATCGCGGTGCGTGTGGTTGTTCGTTGTAGCGATGGGCGGCAGCTGCATGGGGTCGCCGGCAAAAACGATGTGCTCCTTGCTGCGCGAGGCCAGCACGAGAATGTAGGGGATGCTCGCCATAGAAGCCTCATCAATCACAACGGCGTCGAAATTCAGGGAAGGCAGGATGTCGGAGGTGCAGACCCGCGCCAGGGTTGTGGCAACGAGCTTCTTGCGGACAAGCTCGCGGTAGCGCAGCTGCTCGAGCTCGGTCGCTACGGCTTCGCTTGCGTCTTCGTTATCGGTTTCATCGAGATGCAGGGTGAGCATTTCGTACTCGTTCTGCAGTTTGGCGGGCATTTTCCGGCCGCTCTTTTCGAGCTTGGTCCGCATCTCTTCGAGCATTTTGAGCCTGATTTGCTGGCTGGAATCGAGCGTTTTGCCGATTATTTCACGGCGCCGGGCGTCGAGCTGCTCATCGAAGCTAAGCTGTGCGAGCAGGTCGTTTTCGAGTGCGGCCTCTCCGAAACGGGTAATGCGGTCGGGCTCTACCTGCAGCTGAAGCTGCTGAAGTGCCTGCATTACGCTGAGCAGGCCCACATCAACGGCGCGGTTGGTGTTGGAGGCAAACAGCACTTTCTTGCCCGCTTTAATGTAATTGGCCACCACAAACCCCAGGGTAGCGGTCTTGCCGGTACCCGGCGGCCCCCAAACGTAGGTTACGCGGTTGCTCATGGCTTTCTGGATGGCCTCCTGCTGCGCCTGATTCCGATAGCCGTCGTGCAGAATCTGCGCGGTCTTCTCCCCTGCTTCGGGAATATCCCCAAAAATTTCGGTGAGGCGCTCAAGCTGTGCCGAATCGCCGGAGTCCGACAAATATTCGAGCTGCTCGAGCGTCCGCTGCAGCACGAAGTCGTTCACCCATTCCACTTCACCCTGAATGAAGGGCTCCTCCGGGCGCTTGTCGAAGCGGACAATAATGTGCTTCTCCTCTATGCGGACAACCTCCCCGCTTATGGGCGGATCGGCAGAAATGAGGGAGAGTTCATCCACATGCTCGAAAGAAGGATTGCTGCTGTCGAAGCGGTAGGTGTAGTCTTCCTCATCTTCCATAAACTCAGGCGCGGTGAGCACATCCCGCCGGGGATGCTGCTGCACCGCGCTGATTTCGTCTTTTATCGCCTCAATCGCCTCTTTGAGAAGCTTCCGGACTTTCTTTGTTCCGCTCATTTATTTTTTTGCTCTGAGGTTACACATCTCCGGAAACCTCCGCAAGGCTAATTTCCAAACAGATTACGAAGGGTGTTGCGAACCGCATCGCCGGCGGCATCGCGCAGAAAATCGGCTACGGAGCGGGTAATTTCCTCGGTATCGGGCCGCACCTGCGGCGATTCGGTAGTGCCGCGAATCAGCAGCGGAACCGGGATGTTGCCGTCTTCGCGGGTGAGGGCGCGCACGCCGTCTCGGGTAATTACCGGTTCAAGTACCTGACCGAAGCGGCCGGGCAGCACCACAACCGTACTGTAGCGAAGCGCTCCGGTTTCGAGATGCTGCGTACCGTTGAGCTCAACACCTATATCGGCCGAGGTGAGGTTGAGGTCGCGCAGGGTCATCACACTGTTTTCGATGGTGAAGCTCGAGTTGAGGTCATCGAGGCGAAGGTCGCGAAGCTCCGGCGAACGGAGCAGGTCAGCCACCTGAATCTGCGTGGGATGATTACGCATCCGCGTGCGCTCCATCGAAAAACTACCGTTTGAGCGCATGCTCGGGATTACGGGATCGAGGAACACATCCATCTCCGTGAAATATTCGATGGTCGTGCTGAAGGTTCCGGAGAAGTATTCGTGAAGGTCTTCCATACCGGCTGGCTTCACTTCACGGAAGAAGTCTTCGGCGGTAAGCCCCAGCAGGGCGCCGTTAAAGGTGATTTTGGTGTTTTCCGGATCAGGCACTTCCCAGATCAGGTTTCCGTTGGCGTTGCCGCCGAAAACCTGCGCCACGGCATCCAAAATGCGGATTTCCGTATCGGTACTGTTCACCCGGCCCGCAATGCTGCGGATGGGCACGCCGAGAAAAATGAGCTCACCGATCTCCACATCCATGTTCATCACAAGGCGGGGCAGGTGTATCGGGAAAGGCTCCGGCTCCGCATCGGGAGGAAGCGGCTCCCACTCGTAAATCTCATCCACATGAAGCAGGTTGGATCTGAAGGTCGCGTTGAGCGTTGCCAGCTCAGGGGTGCTGTCGTCGATGAGGCGCATGTAGTTGCGCAGCTCACCGGTGAAGTTGAAATCGGAGGAGCCCATCATCATTTCAAAACGGCGCAGCTCTACGTGTTCCTGACTGAAAACCATGTTGGCGTTCGAGATGCTGACCGGCTGCGGCAGGGAATCGCCGGCTACGCTGAAATCGGTGAGGCGGAACAGACCGTTGAAGCGGAGGTCTTCGGGCGTCATTGGCGGACCGGTAACACGCAGGTCCACATTCGCACGGCCGGCAATCTCGCTGATATACGGCTGAAGGTCCGCAAACTCGGGCAGCTCGCCCAGATTAAACTCCCCGGCTACGGTGAGATTCACGCGCGGCGCATCGGTGAGGTAATCGTTGATATCGCCGTTGGCCGTAAAGTTATTGGTACCCGTGCGCACGGTACTGCTGGCAATGCGGATGCGCTCACGGGTGATGCTCGCTTCGAAGCCGATGGTGTCGAGCGGCTTCGGCAGCAGGTGATAATGAACGGAACCCTCGCGCAGGCTCAGGTTTCCGTTCACGGACGCATTTTCGATATCGGCAAGCAGGCCTGAAGCGGTGCCGTCGAAGCGGAAAATGCCCCGAAGCCGGAGGGTGTCCTCATCTATCGGATAAAAACGGGGGATGCTTCCCAAATCAGCAAAAATACTGGCGTTAAAGTCAAAACGGGTGCGGTCTTCGTTGAGGGGCTCACGGATGGTGCCGCTGGCGCTGAGGGTGTTTTCGGCAGCCCGCGCCGCGAAGGATTCAATGGTGACGAGCTGCTGCGTAGCGGTTAGCACGACGTTGATGTCACGCACCGGCTCATCCAGCTCCATGTAGCGCACAAGGCCGTTTTCGAGGCGCAGGGCAGCGTTGAAGCGGGCATTTTCGGCATCCGCGAGGAGTCCGCTTGCAGTGCCGTTGAGGGTCATTTTCCCTTCGAGCTCGAACTCATCAACCGGATAAAAATTCCGGATGGTTGCAAGGTCGAGGTCAAGATCGAAGGCGAGATCAAAGTCGGCGCTGTCTTCCAGCGGATTGTTGATGAAGCCGCTGGCCGAAAGCGAATTGATATCCGCAATAGCCGAAAAGCGCTCGATCACGACGCGCTCGTTGCGGGCTTCGATGCGGATGTTGATCTCCTCGATGGCCGAAGCAACGCCGGGGTAACGGATGAAGCCGTCATCAACGCCGATCACAATTTCAAAATCGGGGATGAGGTCCTCGCCGAGCCGGCCGTTAACCTGACCGCTGAGCACGAGCGAGCCGCGGGTTTCTACGCCCTGAAGGTCTTCTTTGAAGGCATCGGGCACAAGTTCGAGCAGGGCACCGAAGTCATCTGAGGAAGAGCTGAAGGCGAGCTCGAGCAGCATGGCCTCTGAAGTGTAATCGGCAATGACGCCTTCGAGGTCGAGGTCGAGCCCGCGGATGTTGAGGCGGCCTGACTCGATGGTGACGCGCTCGCCGGCAAGGTCGAGCACCGAGCGCTGACTCAGGCTGAAGGGCAGATTGGTGAGCAGGCGGTCGCCGCCGAAAACGACGCTCAGCCCGGCAACGCGGGCATCGACATCAGTGGTGATAAACTCGCCCAGGCTGATGGCAATTTCGGCTTCGAGGCCGCTCAGGCGCACATCGGTCTGCTCGTTGAAATCCTGAAAAACGATCTCTGCGCCACGGATGCGCATGGCTTCGAGGTCGATTTGGGCCGTTGAGGCTTCGGCCTGCGGCTGGTCTTCTGCGGTCTCAAACTGAGCCAGCAGGCTGTCGAGGTTGGTGGTGCCATCCTCAAAAACGACGTAGCGCAGCAGCGGATCGTTGATATCGAGGCGGGAAACGCTCAGGTTTCCGGAGAGCAGCGGGAAGAGGTCAACGACCAGCACCAGCTCCTGAACCCTGGCGATGGAGGCGTGTTCGGCACTGTCGCTGCCGAGCATGGCGGGCGATTCCGTATCGGGCAGGTCAAAGCCCTGAATCACCAGCCCGAAGCTTGGAAAGGTGCGGAACAGCGTGTACGACATCCGCTCGACCTGCACTTCGCGGCCGGTCATTTCATTTATGGTGGGAAGGATGAGCTCTTTAAGGCGCTCATCGGTGAGGTAGAAGCTCAGCGCAATTAAAAAAACGGCAAACAGTGCTATCACTGCGCCGAATATTTTCAGGAATAGTTTCATGGGAGGGTTGCCTGATGAGATTTTTGGGGCGTAGATTGTAACTGTGCAAAATACGCAATTTAACGCACATTTGGGGGATGTGGTCTGAGGGGAATCAGGCGGGATGGGGGGATAAAACCGGGAAAACGTTTTGTTTAATCACTCGCTACAGCGAACCCTTTTTGATAGTTAACACCGGATTAATTGATCGGTTAGTTAAACTGCATCTTTGCTCCCTTTCCAGCTTTACGTTAAATTGACAATCATATCCATTAAAGCTGAGCATCATTATGAAACAGATCACACTCAAGGTTGATGAAAACAGATTCGCCTTTTTTTTAGAACTCGTAGGAAGTCTCGATTTTGTAGAAATTGAGGACGGTTCAGGCGACACGAAAGAAGAAATAACAGCCAACCTTTCACAGGCAATGAAGGAATTAAAGGCTTACCAAAAAGGAGAACTAAAGGGAATTCCAGCACAGCAGCTTTTGGATGAAATTTGAAATTATTGCATTGCCTCACTTCAGGCGTGAGCTAAAGAGGCTATCAAAAAAATACCGCTCCTTAAAAGCTGATCTTACAGTTTTGTTTGAAGCTCTTTCAACTAATCCAACTTTAGGGACTCCTTTAGGCAAGGATATATACAAAATCCGCGTCGGTATTTCCTCCAAGGGAAAAGGTAAGAGCGGGGGTGCCCGAATAATTACATATGTGCAGGTGGATCAAACCACGGTGTTGCTTGTTTCTATCTACAGTAAAGGGGATAAAGACACCATATCGGACGATGAAATACGAGAAATTCTTAACCAATCCAATCTGTAAGAATGCACGTGTTAAAAGTTAATCCCTCACAATGCTGAGCAAGGCCAGTATTTTTGGTTCAATGTTTCTTCACAACAATTTGTACCAGATGGCTATTTTTTTGAAATGAATACTAATACTGACTTTCAACGCAGCTCAAACCGGTAACGCACCTCCCCTTCCTCATTGGTAAACTGCCCGGGCAGCGGCAGCTCAGCGGGTTCACCATTCACAAAAATCCGCAGTTCCAGGGCTGTTTGTCCGGAGCCAGACATGCGGTCGTGATCAGCCGAAAGCCCGCGCACCCAGTTGCCCTCATGCAGGTACAGCGGGATGCGGCTTCGGAACGGGAGCCCTTCCCCCTGCACCTCAACGCGAAGCTCTTCCGCCTCAGCACCGGCGGATGACACAAAATCTGCGATCACAGCTTCCGGAATTCCGACCACTACATCTCCTTCGAGCAGACGCTGCGCGCGGATTTCATCAAACCCAATCTCTGCCGAAAGACGCCGCTCCAGCTGAAAACCCCGAACTGAGGTTTCTGTGATGGTGCCTTCATCGTTCAGCAGCATGGTTGTGGGCCAGGCCCTGATGCCGTAAAGCTCGTTGAGGGCATTGGTTTCCGAACCATGGCTGATGAGCTGAGGCCAGCCCAGCTCCCATTCTTCCACGAACCGCTCGAGGGTTTCGCGGGGGTCGTTGGCGATGCCGATAAACTGAAACTCATTGCCCTCAAACAAGCGCCAGGCTTCCTTCAGGTAGGGCATTTCGGCTATGCAGGGTGCGCACCAGGTTCCCCAGAAATCCAGAAAAACCCACTTGCCCAGCTCATCATCGAGGGAAATCAGCTCGCCGCTGAGGTCTTCCTGCTCAAACGCCAGCGCACGCATCCCGGGCTGTGTGCCGCGCTGCTCATCAAAATCGGGTACGTACCGCAGCACCACTTCGCTGCCGTCAAAAGCCGCCGAAACAAACTGATACGCGTGCTCCCCAAGCTTCAGGAACTGACCCGGCTTGGCAGGCTCTGACCACTCCCCGCCGGCTGACCTCACCTGAAGCATGTCGCTTTCTTCTCCGAACAGTGCGCTCATAAAATGGTTGTGCAGGCCTGCTTCAAAGCTTTCACCGGCTATGGTAAGTTCTCCCTTAAAATGCTCATAGTAGCCGTAAAACAGTACCGGACCTTCAATGCCGGGCATGTTAAATCCGGCCGGGATATTCAGCCTGAGGTTCCGCTGAAGCCGGTGAACGGCTCCCTCACGATACACCTCAAAGTTGACGGGCAGGGCAAGCGGCTGAGATTCCGTATCCTGCATCGAAAAGGCCGGTACCTTAAACATTTCCGCATCTTCGAAAGTGTAAGGGGCCTCGTCGCTGTACATCACAAAGGCGTCGCCGGCTTCATCCACCCAGCTGAGCAGCACGGTGTACAGCCCGAGCGGCTGATCCGTGAGCTGCTCCGGGTTCACACCCCACGAGTTGAGGGCGTTGTGCACAAAAGCCGAATCGAGGGTGCCGGTGATGTACGACTGCCAGGCATGCTGCACAAAGTCGTGTGTTACATAAAGCAGCTGCACCTCTTTCCCGCTGAGGTGCTCCGGCAGGCCTTCGGGCACCGGGTACGATTTTTTCCAGGGGTTTGCATCATCCAGCTGCCGCAATATGCCGGAAAACGGGGTGAAATCGCCGAAACCCTGCGCAAGCTCCATGCTGATCCGTATTTCCTCAGGAGGCTCGGCCACTGCCGCTTCAGCTTTCAAAATAAAAGCGAGGCATACCCAAAAAAGCAGCTTGAGAAACAGGATGCGGGTCGGAGTCGGGAAGGCATTCATGGCAGAAGGATTATGTGGAGAGTAAAACTAAACTGACGCTTAAACTATTGATTTGTATCAGCAGGTTTGAATGAAAAAACAAAAATTTACAAAGCGTGGGTTTAATGGCAGATCCCGTTCGCTTTCCTGTGAACCCATCCCAAGTCATTTTGTTCGGCAAAAAAGCAGAGAAATAATTATGATACAATCACTTAAAGATCATCACAAACCCAACATCAGCATGATTCAGGTTCATTCTACCGGCAAATTTATCTTTCCCTGCCTTATAGCAGTGCTACTGCTTCTTGGGCAAAGCTGCGGGATACCGGCTCTGATGCTGATCCTTACATTGACTTCAACTCAAAGCTCCTTCTTCAACTGGAGCTGGAGCCGGATGAGAACCGGCCCGCACCCGGCGATGTTTTCACGGCCACTTTATCCGTCAGAAACCTGAGCGGCAGCCCGATTGCTATGATGACTTCGACGCCTGCTTTCAGCAGCGTGTATGTAAGGCAGGGCAACAGCATTGTATGGGTACAGGGAACACTGCTTTACGGACCTGACGTACCGGGATTTTACGAAATCGGTGCAGGCGAAACGCTGGTTCAGCAGTACGAACTAAAAGCCGGAACCCTCGTGTATGATTCAGCAAGCGATACTTACAAAAACAAGCCGCTCTCCAAAGGTCGCTACGTACTACATCTTGACCCTAACGTTGTTAAGCTGAACAACGAGCTCGTAAATCTTCCGGGTTTTGAACAAGCATTTGTAGTGCAGTAATTTAAGACCCGGTTCATTCCCTGAAATTCCCTCAATCTCCCCCAGTCAGCCTTCTTCCCACAGTTCGCCGCGAATAAAGGCAGCGCTTCGGGGATTCAGTTCGTAGCTGAGCAGCCTTCGTTTGCGCTCCGGCAGGGCGGCTTCAGCCACGCGGGCACAGCCGGGCGTGTAGAATACAAGATCGGCTTTGTAGGCCGCCCCGGGCAGGCTGCGCTTCTCAAGCTTATAAGCGTCGGGCTTTACTTCGGCCCTGAGAATCTGACTCAGCTCTTCTTCCAAAAAGGGCAGGCTTTCAGCTTCCATAGCAAGCAATACGACCGACTGCAGGCCAGCCCGCTCGGCTACGGAAAGCATCAGATCATAGGAAAGTCCGAACACGATGGGGATGATGCGGGCATCGTCGCTCTCACTTGCAAAGCCGTGGTAATAGCGCAGTGGCACCAAAATGGCGTCGAAGTTTACCCGCCCCGAAATGTCGCCGGCGGTTATGGGTGCTGATTTCACCCCAACCACCTGTTTAATGCAGCCGGCAAGCATCTGCGCCAGTTCAACAGTCGGCCCCGCCGTTGCACAGGCCTGAATACGCTCGGGCCAGTCCACAAAGTTGAGCTGTTCCTGAAACAGGGTTTCGATTTCTTCTTCATCAAGCCCGTAGCCGATCAGCTCTTCGAGCAGCTGACGGAATTTCTCGGCGCCTTTTTCCAGGCGCTCGGATTTATCGAGCAGTGTACGCGGACTCGAAACCACATAGCCCCGCTGATTGCTTTCCAGCAGGCCTTCCTCGGCCAGCAGCTGATAGGCCTTGCGCACCGTGTGGAAGCTGGCTTCGAGCTGCTTGCCCAGCACGCGTGTTGAAGGCAGCACTTCCCCGACCTGAAATTGCCGGGTGGCGATCAGAAGCCGGATACGATCAGCGATGTGTTTGTAAGATTTCATCTGCCTGTTGTGGTATTAGAGGAAACAAACCCATCACAAGGGTTCGGGTGAGGAGCTTGTGTATTTATAGTAAGAATTACTGCTCAACTTCAAGACAGTGACATGAAAAAACGCAGTATTTCCGGTTGAGGAAATATATTTCTTATCCGTGGATTATACACTTCTCCTTAAGTACACCTGAATTGTACAGACACAGGCTAAACATGAAATACGATACCTGATTGACTTCAGCCCGGTAGCGCCCGACATCCAAAAAGCAGGGGCTGCTCCGCCGATTTGGGATGTCGGAGCAGGCACGAAAGACCGTGATGCTCACGGAGTTTCCCCCTAAAAAAACGGAGGCTGAAGCGCAATGCATGCTGATTCAGGTATGTTCCGCCGGTTAGGTTACACTTGTGTGTTCTTGCCCGGTTGGATTAAGCGCGTAACCCAAAGGGAGGAGTTCTGCTTTATTCAGTACAGCTGAGTTGTACTGAATTCGTGACGGGCAGCCTAAGTTGTGTACTCTGCGTTGATGCGCACGTACTCGTAGCTCAGGTCGCAGCCCCAGCCGGTGGCTTCGGCATCTCCCTGATTGAAATCGAGGGTGATGCGCAGTTCGGTAGAGCGCATCATGCGCTTGAGTTCGCTGAGATTTACCCGAAGCGGCTGACCGCCTTCCAGGATTTTCATTTCCACATCGGAACTGATGTACAGGTCGGTTTTATCGGGGTCGAAGTTAACGCCTGCGCGTCCCGCGGCGGCGACAATGCGGCCCCAGTTGGGGTCGCGGCCAAACATCGCGGTTTTCACCAGGGCAGAATCGGAAACCGTGCGGATAATTTGCCGGGCCTGCTCCCGCTCCGGTAGCCCCTTCACCCGGTATTCGATCAGTTTGGAGGCCCCTTCGCCGTCGGAGACAATCATTCGGGCGAGGTGTTCGCAAAGTTCGTGCAGTTTGCTTTTGAAGAGGTCGTAATCCGGTCCTTTTTCGGTGATTTCAGGATTTCCGGCGGCACCGTTGGAAAGAATCGCGACCATATCGTTGGTCGAGGTATCGCCATCCACCGTAATCATGTTGAAGGTGTCATCCACCACTTCGGCCAGCATTTCCTGAAGCAGGGCGGGTTTTATGGCGGCATCGCACATGATGAAGCCGAGCATGGTGCCCATGTTGGGATGAATCATGCCGGAGCCTTTGGCTACAGCGCCCATGTTGATCTGCGTTTCACCCAGGTAAAAACTCACGAAGCCTTCCTTGGGGAAGGTATCGGTCGTGAGGATGGCGCTCGCAAGCAGCGACCCGGCGACTTTGCGGCTGGTTAATTTTCCGGCATTTTCACGGATTCCTGCCACAATTTTTTCGGTGGGAAGCTCGCGCCCGATTACCCCGGTTGAGGCAACCAGAATCTGCTCTCTGGGGATCCGCAGCTCTTCGGATACCGCAGCTACCATAGCCTGTGCCCCGAGATACCCCTGCTGACCCGTGCAGGCGTTTGCGTTGCCTGAGTTGATTACAATGGCCTGAATTTTCCCGCCTTTGATGTGCTCGCGGCAAATTTTGATGGGTTCGGCTACAACCACATTCCGCGTAAAAACCGCGGCGGCTGAAGCAGGCTCATCCGAAACGATGAGTCCGAGGTCCCGGCGCTTGCTTTTTACACCGGTGTGCGCTCCCCAATATCGGAAGCCGCGAACGTTGGTTATGTTTTCCATAGGTGTAGGTCAGGGACAAACCGGACTGCCCGTGAGGCCGGCTGTCTCCTCCAAATCGTTGATTAAATTCATATTCTGCACGGCCTGCCCGGCGGCACCTTTCATCAGGTTATCAATCGCACTGATGGTAATAATGCGGTTCGTGCGGGCATCATAGCTTGCGTAAATATCACAAAAATTCGAGGCCCGAACAAAGCGTAACTGCGGCGATTGCGGCCTCATGCGGATAAAATATTCGCCTCCGTAGGCTTTTTCGTACACTTCGCTCAGGGTTGCGGCATCAACCGGCTTCACCGCGGTGCTGTAGGTCGCGGTAAGGATGCCGCGGTTGACCGGCAAAAGGTGGGGGGTGAACTGCGCCCGTACTTCGCTGCCGGCGAAGGCTCCGACGCTGTGTTCGATTTCCGGGGTATGCCGGTGTGTACCAATGCCGTAGGCACTGAAATTGTCGTAGGCGTGCGGGAAATGGGTGTTGTCTTTGGGGCTTACGCCGGCTCCGGTAATGCCGGACTTCGCATCAATCACGACAGAACGGGCATCGATGAGGCCTTCCTTCACCAGCGGGGCCAGCGGCAGAATGGCGGAGGTGGGGTAACAGCCGGGGTTGGCGATCAGGCGGGCACTGCGGATTTGCTCCCGAAAAAGCTCGGGCAGGCCATAGGCTGCGTCTTTCACCAGTGACGGAATCACGTGTTTGGTATCGTACCACTGCTCGTACACCGAAACGTCGGAAAGGCGGAAGTCGCCCGAGAGATCCACCACCTTGCACGGCAGCGGATGGTGTTTTTGCATAAAGGTCATCGATACCCTGTGCGGCAGGGCCAGGAAAAGGGTTTCGAGTTCGGCAAGGTTGATGTCATCCAGCGGCTTGAGCTGAATGGCGGTGAGGCCGGCCAGCTGCGGATGAATGTCGTGCAGCCAGGCGCCGGCATTTCGCTCTGAAGTTACGGCTACCAGCTCTGCATTCGGGTGCTCAAGCAGCAGCCGCACGAGTTCAGCGCCGGTGTAGCCGGTAGCGCCGGCAATGGCGACTTTAATTTTTTTGGTGCTCATGGGGTTGGGGTGTAGGGTGATGGGTTCTGTGGCCTGAGCCGGGTTTCGGGTATGAGCCGAAGCTCAGCTTTGCTCTGCCACAGCTTTCTCAGCCTGCACCCTGCGCTCTTCGGCAATGGACTCCACCATCACATCTACTACGGTATCAAGTTCGTCCCGGCTGATGTTGAGTGCCGGTACGAGGCGCACCACGTTGGTGGCCGTAACGTTGGCGATCACGCCTTTTTCGAGCATGCGAAGCGCAACGCCGGCGCCCTCAAAGCTGAGCTGCACGCCGGTCATGAGTCCAAGCCCGCGCACCTCGCTGATGCCCGGCTCGCCGGGCATTTCCATGCGGATGCGCTCCCGCAGCCATTGGCCGTTTTCATGTGCCATTCTGAGCATGTGCTCATCAAAAATGGCATCGATCGTTGCGAGACCAGCACTACAGGCCAGCGGGTTACCGCCAAAAGTAGTGCCGTGCTTGCCGTACTCGATTACGTTGGCAGCCTCTTCGGTTGCGATAAATGCACCAATCGGAAATCCGCCGCCGAGGCCTTTGGCCATGCAGACCACATCGGGCACGATGCCGTAATGCTCGTACGCAAAAAACTTACCGGTCCGCCCGATGCCGCACTGAATTTCATCAAAAATGAGCAGCACCTTATACTCGTAGCAAAGGGCGCTCAGCTTATTGATGAACTCCTTGTTTGCGACATGAATACCGCCTTCCCCCTGAATGGGTTCAATAAATACAGCCACGGTTTCGTCGTTAATCACAGCTTCAGCCGCCGAAATATCGTTGAACGGAATTTGGGTGAAACCCGGCAGCATGGGCTCGAATCCCTGCTGATACTTGGGCTGACCCATCGCAAGGGCGCCAAGCGTACGGCCGTGAAAAGCCCCATTAAAGGAAATGATGTCGCCCTTTTTGCCCATTTTATTGGCGTACCGTTTGGCCAGTTTGAGGGCGCCTTCGATGGCTTCAGTACCGCTGTTGCAGAAAAAGACGCGGTCGTGATTGCTCAGCCCCACCAGCTTTTCAGCAAGCTTTACCTGTTGCGGGGTTGTAAAGAAATTTGAGGTATGAATCAGCTGCGCGGCCTGCAGCTGAATGGCTTCAACTACGGCGGGGTGACAATGACCCACATTATTAACCGCAATTCCGGCGAGGGCATCAATGTAGGATTTGTTTTCGGTATCCCAAACGCGGGAGCCTTCTCCCTTCACCAGGGTTACCGGATACCGTTTGTAGGTTTTGAAGTGAACTTCGTTATCAATCGCGTGATGTGATTTTGCAGACATAAATTAAAATCAGGTTAGGGTGATGCGTGTGCCGGAAGCAGCCCCGCCCTGCAGCCGGGCGGCAAACTGAGCGGGTTTGGTACCGTTGATGATGTGGGCTTCACCGGCACCGTTTTCCAGTGCAAATATAACAGATTCGAGCTTGGGCAGCATGCCGCCGCTCGCTTTGGTTGCGCAAAATTTCTTCAGTTCCCCTAAGGAAATAGCGTCGATGCGGGATGCCGGATCGGGCCAGTTTTCATACAGACCGTCCACATCGGTCAGGCTGATGTACGCTTTGGCTTTAAGTGCTGCAGCAACCGCGCCGGCCATGGCATCGGCATTGATGTTGTAGTCGAGGCCGTCATCCCCCTGCGCAACAGGAGAAAGTACCGGAAGATAATTTGCCCCAAGCAGGGCCTGTACAAGAGTGGGATCGAATCGGATGATGTCGCCAACCTGCCCCAAATCGGTTTCGGTGCGGGAGCCGTCGGCAGAGGCAGCAAGGTGGTAACGACGCTTCACTTCGGCCATGCGGCCGTCTTTCGCAGACAGGCCGACCGCACGCACTCCTTGGTTGTTGAGCAGGCTTACAAGGCTGCCGTTAACTTCGCCTCGCAGGGCAAGCTGCACGTAGTACATGGCTTCAGCGGTCGTTTTTCGATGGCCGCCAATGAACTCACTCTCCACCTTTCCCAGGCTGAGCAGCTTCTTGATTTCAGGTCCGCCGCCGTGTACAAGCACCATCTTTTCACCTTTATTATGAAGGCGTGCCACTTCGGAAAGTAATTCTTCTCGTATTCCGGCATCAGTCATAGCATTGCCGCCATATTTTATGACGTAAATATTCATATCAGCGCGCTCATTATCAAATTGAAAGTACCGCTAAACCAGTATGTTACTATTTATTATAGCCTTATATTTTAATTAGGCATCTTTTCAAGGTACTGTTTATCATACTCAGATGCGATTTTTTTTAGATTGCTTTACAGGCTGATGCATTCTGAATCAAGTGTAAGTTCATATCTCTCTCAAACTGTGTGTTTGTCGGCGCTCCAGGGATTTTGGGCTTTTGGTTTACATTTCAGAAACACCGCAGCCGCTCATTTTCCCGGCTGTGCTATAGAAATCCATCTGGTACAAACCGGATTAGCAATCAGTCTGTCTCTTTTCTGAACTATTTCAACTTTCTTAAAATCAGGATTTTAGGAATCCGGAAGAAGCGATTTGGCCTCATTCAAAAAAAATCGGAAAAGATATTGCGCAGAGGGCTGAAAGGTGCTTATATTTAAGCCTATCAAAAAGTAAGCGAGAATAGCTCAGCTGGTAGAGCACAACCTTGCCAAGGTTGGGGTCGCGGGTTCGAGTCCCGTTTCTCGCTCATACAAAAGCGAATCTGCACTAAAGCAGGTTCGCTTTTTTTTTGCCTTCAAATCCCTGACTTCAAAAAGAATGGCGTTTCTATTATCCGTATATTTAAGGCTTGCAACTTTCATCCCGAACCCAACAAGCTGATATGTCGGATAAACCACACGATTACTGCGGAATTTTCGGTATTTATAACCATCCGGAAGCCGCTGTAATGGCCTACTACGGCCTGCATGCGCTTCAGCACAGAGGGCAGGAATCAGCAGGAATTGTCAGCTCTGTATTTGATGAAGCCCGCGGGCAAAACATCATGCCGATGCACAAAGATTTCGGCCTGGTACTAAATGTGTTTGAAGACAAACGCATCTTCACAGATAAACTCAAAGGGTGTAAGGCGATAGGGCATAACCGCTACTCCACGTCGGGTTCATCCAATAATCCGGCGAATATTCAGCCATTTAGGGTGCATTACCGAAAAGGTAACCTGGCACTTGCGCATAACGGTAACCTCACCAATGCGCCATCCCTGCGGCAGCGCTTCATAAATGAAGGGATACTTTTCCAAAGCACTTCCGATACCGAGCTGATTCTGCATCTGATTTCGCACAGCCTCAAAACCGGTCAGTTCGAGCAGATCATGGATGCCCTCCGGCAGATTGAAGGCGCTTACTGCCTTGTAATTCAGACCGATGACGCCCTGATCGCCGTTCGCGACCCCAACGGGTTTCGTCCGCTGGCCCTCGGCAGGCTTGGCGACAGCTTTGTGGTAGCAAGCGAAACCTGTGCTTTTGATATTATCGGGGCCGAATACATCCGGGACATTGAACCCGGTGAAGTGCTCGTAATCGACGACAACGCGATTTCCTCGGGTGAGCCGGCCTCCTATACCTTACCACGGAAACCCGGCACCGATACAGCCGGCTGTGTTTTTGAGTACGTTTATTTTTCCCGGCCCGACAGCCGGATCTTCGGCGAAAACGTGGATAAGGTGAGGCGGCAGATCGGCAAGCACCTGGCCCGCGAGCACCGCATTCCTGATATCGTGAAGTCAACTTCCGACAAAAAGCCCATCGTAATATCTGTACCCGACAGCAGCAACACTGCCGCCCTCGGCTACGCGGGTGAAAGCCGCAAACTCGGATATGACTGCAAATTCGAAATTGGCCTGATCCGCAACCACTATGTAGGCCGTACCTTTATTGCGCCGGGACAGGAATCACGTCAGTTCAAGGTCCGTACAAAATTCAACCCTGTCCGTGGTGTGATTGAAGACCGCATCGTATTGATTGTGGATGATTCCATCGTAAGGGGCACTACAAGCCGCATGCTGATCGATATGATCCGGAAGTGCAACCCGAAGGAAATTCACTTTCTTGTGAGCTCACCGCCCATCATTGAGCCTTGTTTTTACGGGATGGATTTTCCGAGTCCGGAAGAACTGATTGCCAACAAATTTGACCGGAACATCGACCGGATTGCAGCAGAACTCGGTGTTGACAGCCTCCATTATCTATCCCCGAAAGGCCTCATTGAAGCCGTTAAGGAAGCAAACGAAGGCAACCTCAATTATTGCAGCGCCTGTTTTACCGGCCGGTACCCGGTTCCGGTAGAAACCCAAATGGGGAAAGAAGCCAACGAGCTGGTTTAGAAACCGCTCCCAAAAACCACTATGAGTCAATTCAGCAAAGACACGCCAGCAGAGCAAACGGGAAAAACACCCTTCATCAAACAGGCTGAATTCGTGCTTTCTGCACCGAAAATCAGCTTTTGTCCCGACGACAAGCTGCCGGAGTTTTGCCTTGCCGGTCGTTCTAATGTGGGGAAATCATCCATCGTTAACGCGCTCACCAACCAAAACAAACTGGCCAAAACGAGTAACGTGCCCGGCAAAACCCGTGAAATGAATTATTTCCGGATGAACAACAGCTGGTACCTTGTGGATCTGCCCGGTTACGGTTATGCCAAGGTTTCCAAGAAAGAGCAGACCCGATGGAGCAAGGCCATGACCGAATACCTGGTTAAGCGTGAAGAGCTGCGGCTGGTGCTCATCATCCTTGATATCAGGCACAAGCCGCACGATTCCGATCTGGAATTTATGTACTGGCTGGCCGATAACGGCATCCCGTTTGCAAATGTCTTTAATAAAAAGGACAAAATCGGCAAGACACAGGCACAGGAAGCGCTGGCCGCGCTGTACCGGCTGCATCAGGAAATCAACATTGAAGTACCCGTTGTGAGCATTTCAGCCGAAAAAAAAGATGGTCTGAATGAACTCGAAACGCTGTTTGCGGATTTCATGGATGAATCTGAAGCCGGTTAGCCCTTCTCACTGATTGCCGTGCGCACAGCTTTCTGAATTATTTTTAACCAAAACCGGCGCAGCGACAGCCGGAAGATAAATCATTACACCAACAAGCCAAGCTATGAGTGAAAAACTGAAAGTACTATTACTCGATAATATTGACCCCGTAAGCGCTGAAATTCTGGCGGAACGCGGAATTAAGGGTGAGCTTTATGCAAAACTCACCCCTGAAGAACTTGAAACCCACATTAAAGATGCCGTCGGCATTGTAGTTCGCAGTGCCACACAGGTTGACGAAGCCCTCCTCGCCAAAGCACCGAACCTTAAAGTAGTTGGCCGGGCCGGTGTAGGTGTTGATAATATTGATATCGATGCTGCTACCCGTCGGGGCGTACTGGTGATGAATACCCCTGACGGCAATACGATTTCAACAGCTGAACACACCTGCGGCCTGATTTTGTCACTGGTGCGCAACATCCCGAATGCGGTAGCATCGTTAAAGGCCGGCCGCTGGGACCGCAAGAAATACCTTGGCACAGAAGTGCACGGAAAAACGCTGGGTGTAGTAGGGCTGGGCAAGATCGGTTCCGGTGTAGCACAGCGCATGCTATCCTTTGGGATGCACGTAGTTGGTTTCGACCCTTACATGACCAACGAGCGCGCGCGTGAGCTGGGAATCAAACTCGTTGATATGGATGAGTTGTTTGCAAGCTCAGACATTATTACGGTGCATACTCCGCTTACCGAAAAAACACGCAATCTTATATCGAAAGAGCAGTCATCAAAACTCAAGAAAGGTGTGAAGCTGGTTAACTGCGCGCGCGGCGGTATTTTTAATGAAGCTGACCTGCTTGACATGCTAAATGACGGCACTGTTTCAGAACTTGCGCTTGATGTGTACAGCAGCGAACCGCCAACAGAAGATATGCGCGCCCTGCTCGAGCACCCTCATGTGGTTTGTACGCCTCACCTTGGGGCTTCAACTGAGGAAGCACAGGAGAAAGTTGCGGTACAGATCGCACATCAGCTGGCTGATGCGCTGGAGCTTAAAGACTTTAAAGGCAGCATCAACGGAAAGTCAATCGCATTATCTACGAATGCTGAACTTCAGCCTTACCTTAAACTCGCTGAGCAGATGGGCCGCTTCTGCATTCAGCTTGCAGGCTGGAATGTGAAAGAGCTTACCATAGAGTACACCGGAAAGTGCGGCAGCCATGCTGAAGTACTCACAGATGCTTTTCTGGCCGGCTACCTTCACCAAATTGATGAAGCACCTGTAAACCTCATTAACGCCCGTTATCTGGCAGACGGCAAGGGGATCAGGATTCGCGAAATAAAAGAGAGCTCGTCAGGTACCTTCTCAGAACTGATGACGGTGCATATTGGCGGAGCAGAAGCCTTCAGCCGCGTATCAGGTGCTGTGTTTGGAGATACGGATTTCCGGGTCGTGGGCATTAACAGCCTGCAGATCGAAGTTCAGCTGCACGGCAACCTGATTATTTATAAAAACGTGGATAAGCCGGGTATGCTTGCTGCGGTTAGTTCAAAACTTGCACAGGAAGACATCAATATCGCCTCCCTGAGCCTTGGCAGAAATCCCGCTAACATGCGCGCTGTAACAGCCATCGCAATTGACAAACCTGCAGATAAACAAACGCTCGAAGATATTGCCGCCATTGACGGCGTCGAGTATCTTACATCCTTATCGCTCTAAGACTCAAACCAATTCAAAAAAAAAGCACTTCGGGATTACCGGAGTGCTTTTTTGTTTGCCGTGTTCAGCTGTGTTAATTATTCAAAGCTCTTTAGAAGGGCTGAATCGGATATAGTATAGAAAGATTTTTAAAAACTAAAGCCCTCCTGTAATCTCAGGAGGGCTTAAAAGCTCGGATATGCTTGTGTTAATTTGAAGAAACCTTAGTTTGTTCTTCTGATGTCCTGGTATTGTGAGCTGAGGTGAGCCGGGCGCGGGAATGTGACAACGAATGCATCACTGAAGGTACCTTGCGCAGTTCTAAGCACGTTGGCTGTTTCAGGGAAACGGTTGAAAACACCTACACGCACTTCGTAGAACTGACGTCTCTGTGTTATGAGAACCATCTGAGCCGGGTTATCAACAACACCCTGCAACTGAGAAATCATGGTTTGCCTTACGCGCTGAGCCTGCTCGAGTGTCAGACCAGCAAAGACCTGAACATAATGCCCATCAGCAAGAACCTGTGTAAGACCACGCTCATCAACAGTCATGGTTGTGCGTGTATCACGCTCTCTTTCACGGTCACGCATGGTTTGCTCCATTTCAGCAAATTTTCTCTCAAGCTCTCCGATACGGCCTTCATGATTGTCGGCACGACCTTCAAGAGCTGACGTTCTGGCTTCAATACCGCTCATATCTTCACCTTGTGCTGCAAGCTGACGCTCAAGGTCGTCCATGCGGGTATGAAGTGCCATCAAACGGTTAAAATCATCTTCATAGAGATCCATTGGGGCAGGTCTCCATGACATGTGGCGTGCCTCACGCTGGCCAAAGTGGAAACGAAGACCTCCGAACAAAGAACCATAGGTAACTGTTTTTTTATCGATGTTAGGATTGGTTCTGAGAGTATTGGCAACAACGTTATCTGGTGTGATGCGGAAATCGTACTGCGCAAATAAATCGATTCCGTTAGAAACACGGAAATTAAATCCGGCACCGGCTAAAGCTACAAGCTGAAACCCGGTATCAGAAAAAGTCATGTTAGATTGCGTGTTTACGCGTTCGTAGTCAAAATAATACAAGCCTGCACCAAGTGTAATGTATGGAGCTACATTTGGCGAGATTCTGTTTAAACCCAGAATATGATTCAGGTTGTAGTTAGTTCTGAAAGAAAAGTCCAGAACTGTGCTTTCGTATTCATTTAATGCTGCCGAACCATTTTCAAACTGCATATATTGAGTTAGGAATTCGACACTAAATGCAGGTGTAAGTGCATACATTAAACTGGCGCCGAATAAAGCTTTATTTTGGTTGTCAACTTCGACACTACCAATAGGGCCAAGCCGGAATACATCATTTGTCAACGTAGTTCCGCCGAACACTGAGATTGAAAGCCGTCTTTCTTCGTCATGATTTTGAGCACTTACGTCGCCGGCTGTAAATCCGGTGATCAAAAATGAAGCCAAAACAGAAATGATAAGTATTTTTGATTTCATAGTAATATATAGTTTAGTTTACGAGCTTTGGATACCCATAAATATACTTTATTCGTGAAGCAATTGAAAATTTAGCTGCAAGTTATTTTTATCAGCGAAGCCACTTTTTTATTCTTCTATCAACATGAAAATACAAACGTTAGCTCCCCCTTTAATCGTTCCGAAACGACTCACTGTTCTAAAAGCACTGCAGAGTGCTGTTATAAATGCAAAAACAGCGATATGTGAGGGCTTGTATCAGGACCTTGGCAAACCGCCTGAAGAAGCTGAAGTTACTGAAATTATACCGGTTATATCTGAACTTAGGCATATCCGCAAACATCTGAAAGAGTGGAGCAGCCCAAAGCCCGTAAACCGAACTTTGCTTCATTTCACAGCCAAAGCTTATGTACACTATCAGCCAAAAGGGCGTGTCCTGATATTGTCACCCTGGAACTACCCCTTTAATCTTGTAATGAGCCCGCTGGCTTCTGCTATTGGCGCCGGCAACCAGGTTGTCATTAAACCTTCGGAGTTTACACCAAATACAAACAAGGTTATCCGCCATATTTTGGAAGAGTGTCTTCCTGAAGGTTTGTGCACCTTAAAGGAAGGAGACGCCCGTTTTGCTGCCGGCTTAACCTCTGAGCCCTGGGATCACATCTTCTTCACAGGCAGCCCCGCAATCGGGAAAAAAGTAATGAAAGCTGCTGCTGAAAACCTGGTTCCGGTTACGCTTGAACTTGGCGGCAAATCACCCTGCATCGTTACCCGCCACGCAGATGTAGAAAAAGCAGCAAGGCGCATTGCCTGGGGCAAATATATTAATTGCGGACAAACCTGTATAGCTCCTGATTACGTGATGGTTCATGAAAACATACGTGTTCGTTTTCATGAGTTGCTTGAACAGGAAATAAAAAAACGTTTCCCGCTCGCCTGTGAAGGTAAACCCACAGATACTGGATACGGAAAACTGATCCACCGGCATCATTTTAACCGATTGCAGGCCCTGCTACAAGATGCGCTATCACAAAACGGAAAGCTACTGTTCCCTCAATACTCTGACGAAAACGAGCTTTTTTTCGGTCCAGCCGTACTCGAAATGAACAAGGAGGCCAATCAGGCACTGGTAATGCAGGATGAAATTTTCGGGCCGGTCTTACCTGTGCTTAGCTACAGTGATGATGATGAAATTTTTGATCAGCTTTCACGCAATCCAAAACCGCTTGCCGCCTACATCTTTTCAGCCAATAACAAAGAAATCCGTTTTTGGCGTGATCGTATTCGTACCGGAGGTTTTGTTGCCAACGACATCCTCAGTCATTTTGCTCACAATAACCTGCCGTTTGGCGGAAATGGGAGCAGCGGACACGGACGCTCACACGGTTTTTTCGGATTCAGAGAGTTTTCTAATGAAATGGCAGTAATGGAAAGCGGGCCGGGCCCCTCAGGTGCGGAACTTGTAGGCGCACCTTACACCGATTTGAAGCGGAAAATTATTGATGCAGCCCTTAAATTAGTCTGATGCATATATCAAAAAAATGTTATGTTTTTATCTGAATTGAATAACAAAACCAAAGCAGTATTGTCATTTTCAATACTGCTTTTTCTGTTCACTTTCCCCGTAAAATTATCTGCACAGAGTTTACTAAAAGCTGAGCCTTACATATCGGCTATTGCTGATACCCTTGAATCAATAGTTCCGCAATCAACATCCCCTTCGCTGCCTGTGAGCGACTCCAACAGGATTTTGCGGGAAATCACCGAACTTGGTACACTGCTTGAAGGCAGGCTTACACGTACTGAAGATTTATTAGTTGACCGTGTTGGAGCTGTTGATCAGCGGCTCACAGGCGTTGAAAACCGAACCAACGAAACCTATCTGAGCATCAGCAGTTTTGAACAGCAGTTTTGGTACATTATTCTGGCACTGCTGTTTTTGTCGCTTGTAACAGTGCTTTCTATCCTGATACTCACTTTTAAATTTATTGAGCCCATGAAGAAAGAAAATAAAATGCTCAATGACAGCTTCATTAGATTGCAAACTGAAATACCAAAAAACAGCGACAATATCCATCAGGCTCTTAAAGATCTCGCAAAAGACGACCCATACATTGCTCAGATCCTTAAGAAAAATAATCTGCTATAAACAAAACAGGCGTACAGATTTATAATCCGTACGCCTGTTTATATTTATAGGGTACAGCGAACTACAAACTAACTTTGTAATAATCTTTGTACCACTCAATGAAGTTTTTAATACCCTGCTCAACGGTAATTTTAGGCCTGTAATCCGTATAATCGAACAAAGCTTCAACATCAGCCCAGGTTTTGGGAACATCTCCGGGCTGAATATCCATCATATTCTTTTTGGCTTCTTTTCCGAGATTTTTTTCAATTTCGCGAATAAAATCCATCAGCTTTACAGGATTGCTGTTTCCTATATTAAAAATCTGATAGGGTGCAAAGCTTGTTGCGGGGTCCGGCTTGTCGCCCGACCAGGTACTGCTAGCAACCGGTGGCTTAGGCACAAGCCTGCGGATACTTTCAACAATATCATCAACATAGGTGAAATCACGCATCATTTCGCCGTGGTTAAATACGTCGATAGGCTTATCTTCAGTGATGGCCTTGGTAAACAGAAAAAGCGCCATATCAGGGCGTCCCCACGGACCGTAAACAGTGAAAAAACGAAGCCCGGTTGAAGGTATATTGAAAAGATTCGCGTAAGTATGTGCCATCAGTTCATTAGCCTTTTTGGATGTGGCATACAAACTCACGGGGTGATCAACATTGTGATTTACAGAAAACGGCATTTTTGTATTCGCCCCGTAAACTGAGCTTGATGAAGCATAAATCAAATGCTTTACGGGATAATGACGACATCCTTCGAGAATATTCAGAAAACCGGTTATGTTGGCATCAATGTATGTATGCGGGTTAATAAGGCTGTATCTCACGCCAGCCTGAGCCGCAAGGTTTATAACAACATCAAATCTTTCTTTTTTGAAAAGCTCAAGTATCCCGTCTTTGTTTTCAAGACCAAGCTTTACAAAGCGATACCCGGGTAAGCTGCTCTCCACCGGCTCTCCGTCACGGATTTCTTCAATATTTATGCCTGTTTCCCGGAGTCTGTTATATTTAAGATTTATATCATAATAATCGTTGATATTATCTATACCTATAACTTCATGTCCGTCCTGCAGAAGCAGTTTAACAAGGTGGAAACCGATAAAACCGGCTGTACCGGTTATCATAACTTTCATAATAGTTTTTTTAGATTACGATTTTACTTTTAATTGACTTTTCCCTCTCCATTGAGCTTATAGCCCGAATAGTTAGGAATCATTTCATAAAAACATTTGCGGATAGTGGTTCCGTCGCCGGCCAATGCTGCCTCGTGTAAACGAACAAGCATCTCTTCCAGATTATCTATACCCACCTTGCTTTTTCTGGAAACCATAATTTTCTTGTATTTGGAACTCTCCGTTCCCTCTTCTGCAGTAAGCAGCTCTTCAAAAAGCTTCTCGCCGGGGCGCATACCCGTGTATTCAATCTGTATATCCTTCCCCGGTATCAAGCCTGAGAGTTGAATCAGATCCCGTGCAAGATCTGATATTTTAACCGGTTTGCCCATATCAAGCACATAAACGGCTCCGTTATTTTCCATTCCTCCGGCCTGCAGAACAAGCTGGGAAGCTTCCGGTATTGTCATGAAGTAACGGTTCATTTCAGGATGCGTTACGGTTACAGGACCGCCGTTCTGAATCTGATCCTTAAATATCGGGATAACGCTGCCACGGCTGCCAAGCACATTTCCGAAGCGAACTGATACAAATACCTGATTTTTACCTGCTTTCGTTGCTCCCCATTCCACAACATACTCTGCTGCACGCTTCGAAGCACCCATTACTGAAGTCGGGTTTACGGCTTTATCGGTTGATACATTAACGAAGCGCTCAACTTTCCATTCATGGGCAAGTTCGACCAGGTTTTTTGTGCCGAAGATGTTGTTGAATACCGCTTGTTCCGGGTTATCCTCCATGAGCGGTACATGCTTGTGCGCAGCTGCATGAAAAAGAATTTCCGGCTTATGCCGCTCAAAAATGCGTGCCAGTGATTCCTTATCACGCACATCAGTGATGTAGGCGAAATACTCAATATTTTTATACTGACGGTTAAGCTCAAGCTGAAGCTGATAAATACTGTTTTCACCCCTGCCTACAAGCAGAATTCTGGCCGGGGAAAAGTTACAAACCTGCCGCACAATTTCGGAACCTATTGACCCGCCAGCCCCGGTTACAAGCACCGTTTTGCCGGTTAGGTAGCTTGATATTTCGTCGGTATTCAGGTTGATGGGATCGCGCTGAAGCAAATCTTCTACATCTACTTCCCGAATCTGTGAAACCGATACACTCATGTTTGCAAGATCGGCCAGCCTGGGCAGAATCCTGTGTTTAACCTTTAGCTGAATGGTTTTTTTCAGGATTTCACGAACAGCATCCGGATTTGAAGGGATTGCAATGAGCACAATATCTACATTCTGCGATTTTACTACTTCACCGATATCCTGCGTAGTACCGAAAACTTTTAAACCTACAAATGTCTGCCGAAGCTTGGCGGGGTCGTCATCCAGAAAACCAACAGGTGCCATGTTGGCATCTGCGTCTTTTCGAAGTTCTTTTGCCATCGTTGTACCGGCACTTCCCGCACCAACAATCAAAACCCGTTTATTTTTTTTGGTGTTGTTTGGGTTAACTAAGTGAGCATTTTCGGTAATCACGCGTGCAAGCATCCGAAATGCGCCAAGTGCAATAATCGAAAGTACCATATCAATCAGCACAACTCCGAAAGGTACTGCAAACACCGAAACTGACCTCATATACAAAACGGCTGCGAGTGTAATTGCTGCTGAGAAGAGGGTGATCAGAATTACCTGAAACAAATCGAACACAGAAACATTGTGCCAGGATTGTTTATAGATTTTAATTACCAAAAGGGATACAAGCTTCGAAACAGATGCTATAGCCGTATAAACAAACAACAGCTCCCAGGCGTCAATATGCCCCATTCTTACAAATACCGCGAGAGGAGCACACAATAGGAAAATTAAATAGTCAAGTCCGATTTTTATAAAGTACCGTTTCCTGCTGCTCACAAGCAGATCTGCTTTGAGATTTTCTATTTTAAATAATTCTGTAAGGTTTTTTTTCATGTAGGAGGTCTATATGAAACTTAGGTGACGCCGTAAATTGTACAGCGTTACAAATTAAGAAATTTTGGGAAGCTTAGCGGAAACAATTTCAGCAGTTTCAGACATTACTTTACCCAATACGAAGCTGTCTGTATATGCAGTAAACCCTGCGCACCTGCGGTATTGATATCCGTCTGTGATTTCAGTAAACCTGTGTTACGTACCTGATCTTGCTGTCACGTTTTTTTGTTTTAAAAGCCGATTACTGCTCCAAAACTGACTACCCCCCGCAGTTTCAGGGGGTCTTCACCCGGTTCAGGGGAGGAAAGCCAAACGGGCAGATCACAGCGAAGTACAAAGCCTCTTGGCCGGCCAAGCTGATCGGGGATGTTGAGTGATAATGCAAAACCGGCGCCTGCATCAGCGAGATTTTCGGTTCTGTCATCCGAATAACGGGCTCCGCTGAATACATCCGTAAAAAGATACGAACGCAGCCTCAGGAAATCTCCCAATATCGGGATGCTCTCAAAGATGCGGTCTATCGGGTTGGGATAGTCGATTTCAGCGTTTATTGCAGTATAAGCTTCATAAAATACCGGCGTTCCGTTTCTGGCATTACGCGCATCGCGGCCTGCATACCCTCTGATGTTGGCTGCATTTCCGGTGAGCTGAAAAGCACCCGATTCCATCCAGGGTACCGGTATGGTTCCTTTGGCCCGGAAAAACCCGGAGTTCATCCAGCTGAATGCTGTTGCCTGAGAAGCGAGGTACCGTTGCTCGGGTGGCACCTCACCAGCTGCATACCCTCCGGAAACCCGGAGCCGGATGTTAAACTGCCTGCTGAGCGCTATGCTTTTCCTGACCTCGGCCTGAAGACTGCTGAATAAATCCTCCCCGTCAGCCAGGCCTGTGAATGCGGAAGCTCTGTAGTAAAGAAAACCTGCTTCTGTAGCCTGCTGCCGCTGCGCACTCATCGCGAGATGGGGGGTCCAGCCATCCTGCCAGAGCGCCGGAAACACCAGGTATTCATCATCAAAATGCCGATAAACACCGCCAAAAGCTGCGAATTGCGTGAATTCATCTTCGTTAAAACCCGGCTGCCAGCGTTTGTCGAAACCAAGGCCATGCCGGTGAAACCCTGCACGAATGCTGCTTAGCAGGCTGTAGCTCCCCTCGCTGTTGAAATCAGAAATCGATGCTATCGGATTGGTGTACTTAATATAATAGGAAACCGGGGTATCAGGCAGCCATGTACCCAGCCAAAGACCGGTATCGAGGCGGTGCGGGCCGTCATCAAAGGTTCCGGGAACCTGCCCTCTCATCCTTACGCCGAGCCGGATGCCATCCACGTCGTTATACCAAAAATCAGGTGCAAAACGCAGTTCGTAAGGTTTTTCGGTGAATGATTGTGCGTAGCTGCGGCTGTTTCCACCAAGCAGAAGCACAACGGTAAGAATTGCTGCTGCGAGATAACAAAAAAACATCTGTGTGCGGGAGGCCGGGCGGAAAGAAAAATCCGTATGCTGCTTCATAGTGCTGTATTGTAAAACCGGTGAATATCACCGTGCCGTCGGTTCAAGGTCGTGATAAAATCCATTCGTTGGGTAAAGAATCCTGATGAAGAAGGATACGCTCAATAAGCCGTATTAACCGCTGCTGTTCCGGCCAGGCGGTCAGCTTTGCGGCTTCTGCGGCTGTAAACCAGCCATAACTGTCGTGCTCATGGTTTAATACCGGTTTAGCTTCAGTTTTGCAGCTGCATGCAAAAACCGGTATATGATGCAGCATATTTCGCTCAAAATCAAAAAAAGAATTGACTGAAGGTACACACCAGAACAGTTCGGCATCAAGTGAAGTTTCTTCCTTAAACTCCCGCTGCGCCGCCGCTGCTGCGGTCTCCCCTGCCATAACCTTGCCGCCAATCATCCGCCATTGCCCCTCATAAAGCGTGCCCTTTGCCCGGCGGAACATCATAAAATGAACGGCGCCGCAACTCATCCGGTAAGGATACACGTCGATAAGTGAGGGTGCGGTGAAGCGGGTGTCTGTCATACGGTATTCGCTTAGTACTGCTTCTCGTAAGATTGTGGCTCCCGTATGATCGGCTTCCGGTCAACCCAGTAGCTTTCCATTCGGTCATCTGCATTCATTGAAAGCGGATCACCGTTTCTGAACTGACGGTAAAGGCCAATGGGTGTCATCACCAGAAAGTAAACCAGGCTAATGGTGATTTTGGTCGTAAATAAAGCCATGAGCAGGGCAAGCAGCATCCAGGTTTTGTAAACCCCGCGCATGGCATTTGGTTTAAGCATAGAAAAAACAAACAGCAGTAAACCGATAACGGAAAAAATGACTGCTGCATTGGTCACACTCCAGTCAGCAAACCAGCTGAGCGCCAGCGGGATGAGTATTCCGGGCACGAAAAGCATCACCCAGCCAAAACCGCGTATTTTTTTGCGGCTCACCTCAATTTCGCTGAGCAGACCGCCGATAAACGATGGCTTAGTCAAGTACAAATTCCTCCTTCCAGTCGTCAGTTTCGGGTAGTTTTTCCTGATCTTTTTTGAGGAAAACAAGGGAACCCATCACAAGCCGGTCCATTTTGGTGCGCATAAAGCAGCGCCAGGCGTCTTCAGGGGTGCAAACGATGGGTTCGCCGCGCACATTAAAACTGGTATTGATTACAACCGGACACCCTGTTTTTTCCCAAAAAGAGCTAATAAGGGCGTGATAGCGCGGGTTCCATCGGCCGTTAACGGTCTGTATTCGGGCTGAGTTATCTACATGCGTAACTGCCGGGATATCCGAACGCAGCTCATAAAGTTTGTCGAAACCACGGGTTTCAGGTGCGGTTTTACGAAGGTGATTGGCAGCCACACCGGCAACGAGCAGCATATACGGGCTTTCCGTTTCGAGTTCAAACCAATCGGAAACCTGCTCCTGCAGCACGCTTGGCGCAAAGGGGCGAAAGCTTTCCCGGTACTTAATTTTCAGGTTCAGGGTTTTCTGCATCACTTCTGAACGCGGGTCTCCCAGAATGGAGCGGTTGCCGAGTGCCCGGGGCCCGAATTCCATCCTTCCCTGAAACCAACCTACAACTTCTCCGCAAGCCAGGGCTTCTGCTGTTGATTCAATGAGGTCCCGCTCCGGCATACGTCGGTATTTGCAGCCGTTTGCCTCGGCAAACATGCTGATTTCCTCATCAGAAAAAGCCGGACCAAGGTAGCTTCCCTGCATGGCATCTCCGGCCGGGGTGGGCCGCTGCTGTGCATAATAATGATAGTGTGCAACATAGGCAGCGCCAATAGCACCGCCGGCATCACCGGCAGCCGGCTGAATCCAGATGTCGTCAACTATTCCTGAGCGAAGCAATTTGCCGTTGCCCACACAATTAAGCGCAACCCCGCCTGCAAGGCAGAGGTTGCGGCTTCCGGAAAGTTCAACGGTATGTTTGGCCATTCGCAGCATAATTTCTTCGGTTACCACCTGTACAGAAGCGGCAAGATCCATTTCCCGCTTCCCTATTGCGGTTTCCGGCTTGCGGGCCGGTCCGCCGAACAGCTTTGCAAACTTTCGCGAGGTCATTTTGAGCCCGGCGCCATAATCAAAATAGGCCATATTCAGGCGAAAGGAGCCGTCGGGCCGCAAATCTATCAGCTCATCGTAAATCTGCTGCGCGTAAACAGGCTCGCCATAAGGTGCCAGGCCCATGAGTTTGTATTCGCCGGAATTTACCCGAAAACCTGTGAAGTAGGTGAAAGCGGAGTACAGCAGGCCGAGTGAATGCGGGAAGTTAAGTTCCTTCAGAAGCTTTACCCGGTTGCCTTCACCGCTGCCGATCGAGCTTGTTGCCCATTCACCCACGCCATCCATGGTGAGTACGCCGGCTTTGGTAAACGGTGAGGGGAAAAAGGCAGAAGCCGCATGCGACTCATGGTGCTCCGGAAACAAAAGCTTCCCCTCATAGCCAAGTTCCGTACGGATGCGGTCGGAAATCCAGAGTTTTTCGCGTATCCAAAGCGGCAGGGATTTCCATGCGCTTAAAATACCACGGGGTACAAAGGCAAGGTAGGTTTCGAGAATACGCTCAAATTTAAGAAACGGTTTGTCGTAAAAAGCGATGGCATCTACCTCGTTTAGGGTGATGCGCGCCTCCCTCAAACAATACTTAATGGCATTTCGCGGAAATCCGGGGTCGTGTTTCCGCCGGGAAAAACGCTCTTCCTGTGCAGCTGCAATCAGTTCACCGTCGCGCAGTATAGCCGCAGCTGAATCATGATAATAACAGGAGATGCCGAGGATAATCATGAGATTAAATCAGTCCGTTTTTTTAAGGAAGCTGCCGGCACCCATGCGCGAAGCTCAGTGCAGCAGGCAGCAGGCCGTATTTCAGGATCAGCGCTAAGAACGGTTTCAGAAACCTGCCCGTAACGGATTTTAATTGTTCCGTTCGATAGAAAGGATTTCAAGTTCGAGCATGCCCGCCGGTACCTTCACCGTAACCACATCGCCCACTTCTTTACCGAGCAGCCCTTTTCCGATTGGCGAATCAACCGAAATTCTTCCGGTGTTGAAGTCTGCTTCCTGCGGAGACACCAGGGTATAGGTGTTTTTCTTGTTACTTTTTTTGTTAAGGATGCTCACCGTTGAAAGCACATACACCTTGGAAGCATCAATATTTCGCTCGTCTATCACGCGGGCGTTGGCGAGAGCGTGCTCAAGCTCCGCAATTTTCTTTTCGAGCAGCCCCTGCGCTTCTTTTGCGGCATCATATTCCGCATTCTCGCTCAGATCGCCTTTCGAGCGGGCTTCCTCAATATCGGAAGCTACCTGCCTGCGACCTTCTGTTTTGAGGGTACGCAGCTCGTCTTTTAATTTCTGAAAGCCTTCTTTTGATAAATGATTTACTTTCACAACTATGCCAAATAATTTATTGAGTAGATTGTTTTTACTTGATTTACTGTCGATACAAGCGGATTAGTGAGTGCACTAAAAAAACCACCCTGTCCTGTTTATGCGGAGGGCAGGGTGGTTTTTACAGAGCTGAAGCATGTGTACCTGAATCAGCTTTTCTGTTAACGACAGATAATAAAAAAATATCGGGCAACACAACAGCATGCCATTGTGAGACCCGACAGTTTTAAATATACGCTTTTTTTTGATATCAATTGGGTTTAACATTATACGATGAACCGCTATAAAAAAAGAACAACTCGCGAGATCCTCGCAGAAAACCTTGGCCGCACCCCTCCGGCTCAGCTCAGAAACGCTGCGGTATGGCTGCATAACATCCGCAGCATGTACAATGTGGGGGCAGCATTCCGCAGCTGCGACGCTTTCGGCTGCGGGCACCTTTATCTGTCGGGCTACACTCCGGTGCCCCCTCGGCCTGAAATCTCCAAGACGGCTCTTGGAGCTGATGAAACTGTGAGCTGGAGCTTTATCAAGGAACCGCTTGATTTTCTGACTACGGCAAAACAGGCTGGCAGCCACTTAGTTGGTATTGAACAAACAAAAGATTCCGGTATGCTAACCGATTTCAGGGCGGCACCCGGGCAGAAAGTCATTTTCTTTTTCGGCAACGAAGTTACCGGACTTGATGACGCGCTGCTCCCCCTTATGGATCAGTGCCTTGAAATCCCGCAATTTGGCCATAAGCATTCCCTCAATGTTTCTGTAACCATTGGTACCGTACTGTATCACATGCTTTTATCTTCAATAAAATGAAACCCTTGCAAGCCTGCCCGACGAGAGGCGGTTCAGGTTCTGATACCGATGGCCTGTTTGTTCTTTGGCAGAATTGGGTGTATTTTGTGCACTTGCCTTTCCTTATAATGGCCTGTTATTTACAAAATATTTTAACGCCTGCTTTGGACTTTACGCGACAACCATTTACCGGCAGAAACAACACTTTTCAGCCTGAGAGGATGCCAGGGTACAGCATCCCTTATTCTTTTGCAGAAGGAACGCCCCTTCATACCGTGCCTGCTTTTTTGATAAAGCAAGTGCAATCAAAGCTGCACGCACCCTAAACCCAGCCTTTCAGCCATTTCCCATTACACAATATATGTCAAAAAGAGTACTTGTTACCGCTGCACTGCCTTATGCAAACGGCCCGCTTCACCTGGGCCATATTGCGGGCGCCTATCTCCCCTCCGACCTTTACTGCCGCTACAAACGCCTTGCGGGCGATGAAGTTCTGTTCATCTGCGGCTCCGACGAACATGGTGTACCCATCACCATAGCAGCTGACAAAGAAGGCGTTTCCCCACAGGAAATTGTGGATCGCTACCACGGTATCAACAAAAAAGCGTTTGAAGATTTCGGCATCTCTTTCGATTACTACGGTCGTACAAGTTCGGCTACACACCGCGAAATTTCACAAAAGTTCTTCCGTACCCTTCACGAAAAGGGTGTCTTCATTAAGAAAACCGAGCAGCAGTATTATGATGTGAAAGCTGGTATGTTCCTGGCAGACCGCTACATGAAGGGCACCTGCCCCAAATGCGGGTATGAAGAAGCCTACGGCGATCAGTGCGAAAAGTGCGGTACTGCTCTTTCTCCAACCGAGCTGATTAACCCCAAGAGCATGCTTAGCGGCGAACAGCCCGAGATGCGGGAAACCGAGCACTGGTACATCCCCCTCGGAAATTATGAAAACTGGCTTAAGGAGTGGATCGGTAGTAAAACCGACTGGAAGCCCAACGTACTCGGGCAGTGTAACAGCTGGCTTGATGCCGGCCTGGGCGACCGCGCCGTAACCCGCGATCTCAAATGGGGCGTACCGGTTCCGCTCGAAGGGGCTGAAGGGAAAGTACTTTATGTTTGGTTTGATGCGCCCATCGGTTATATCTCCGCTTCGGTTGAGTGGGCGGCACAAATAGGAGACCCGGAAGGATGGAAGCTGTTCTGGCAGGATGATGAAACCGAGCTGGTGCACTTCATCGGAAAAGACAACATCGTTTTTCACTGCATTATTTTCCCGGTGATGCTTAAAACGCACGGAAAGTATGTGGTTCCCAAAAACGTGCCGGCCAACGAATACCTCAACCTTGAAGGCGGCAAGCTCAGCACCTCCCGCGGCTGGGCTGTATGGCTGCACGAGTACCTCGAAGCTTTCGAGCCCGACCTGCTGCGCTATGCTCTTGCCGCAACAATGCCCGAAACCAAAGATGCTGACTTTCAGTGGAAGGATTTCCAAAACCGCGTTAATAACGATCTGGCTGATGTTTTCGGCAACTTTGTTTTCCGCACATTTTCGTTCATAGGCCGCTTTTTTGACGGTAAAATGCCGCCGCTGCTGAACCCCTCCGAACAGGACCTTGCCATGCTGGAGGAAATCAAACAAAGCGGTGCCCGTATTGCAAAGGCTTACGAAAGTTTTAAGTTTAAGGAAGCAGCACTGCACACGATCAATCTTGCGCGGGCAGGCAACAAATACTTCACTGAAACAGAACCATGGCACACCCGGAAAAGCAACATTGAAGCCTGCGGCAATACCCTGCACGTGAGCGCACAAATTGTGGCCGCGCTCTCCGTTTACTTTGAGCCCATACTGCCGGCTGCCTGCAAAAAACTCAAATCGGCCCTAAACATCACCTTCAACGGTATGCTGCTGTGGGAAGAAGTGAAACCCGACATGATAAGCGTAGGTCAGGAAATCACACCAATGGAGATTCTCTTTAAAAAAATTGAAGATGATGCCATTCAAAGTCAGGTTGCGCTGCTTGAAGCCAAGGCCGCAGCTAAAGCTGGTACCACAGTGAAGGAAGTTAGCTATGAAACCGAAAAGAAAGGCATCGCCTTCGGTGACTTCGAAAAACTCGACCTCCGCGCTGCTGAAATTCTGGCAGCCGAAAAGGTGCCCAAATCCAAAAAGCTACTCAAAATCAAAATAAACCTGGGCTATGAACAGCGCACCATTGTAAGCGGCATTGCTGAGTACTTCCAGCCCGAAGACATTATCGGCAAGCGTGTTGCCGTTGTAGCAAACCTCATCCCCCGTAAAATTATGGGTATTGAAAGCAAAGGAATGATTCTTATGGCACATGATGCAACCGACGGGCTCCGGTTTGTGGAAACAAAAGCCGGACCGGGCTCATGTATAAATTAGAAGCAGACTCCCGGCACAGCGACATGCGCACCAGCAGTTCAGCAGAGGCACACGAACAGCTCCCGCTTTTACTAAAAGCACCTTACCGGCCCCGGCTGGGTTGTTATCCTACACGCACACACACCGAATTCCGGCTTTTTTGCCCGCGCGCCAAAGCCGTATATGTAGAAATTTTCGAAAGCTACGAACAGGAAAAAGGTACGCGCTATGCGATGAACCCCAACGGAAATGACATCTGGCAGATCACACTTGAGGGTAATTTTTTCGGCAAACTCTACGGTTACCGCATTCAGCCGCCATCTCAGGAATACTTCTACCGCTCGCGCGACACAAATTTCCTGATTGCAGATCCTTACAGCAAAGCAGTTGTTACCCGCAATCATTACCTGCAGCACCCCCGCACCCTTATCACGCAGGATGAGGCCTTTGATTGGGAAAACGATACTTTCGTATGCCCTGACGACATCCGTGACCTGGTAATTTATGAAGCCCACATCAAAGACCTTACCAGCCATGAAAGTGCGGATACCCAATGGCCCGGCACCTACAAAGGCTTTGCGGACCCCAACGCACGCGGCGGCATTAACCACCTCAAAAAAATGGGTGTTAACGCAGTTGAGCTGCTACCGCTGCACAAATTTGCCTATTTCGAGCCGCCTCACAACGAACCCATAGCCGACGGCATCATCAATACCTGGAATGTGTACGGCCGTAACTACTGGGGCTACATGACCTCCTTCTTTTTTGCCCCGGAAACCATTTTTGCGACAGACGGCAGTACCGAACCGGGGGCTGTTGTGGGCCGCACTCAAAAAGCCGCAAGAGAACTTAAAGAACTCGTTAAGGCACTGCACAAAAACGGCATTACCGTAATTCTGGACGTCGTTTTTAACCACGTTTCGCAGTACGACCTCAACCCGTTTAAACTGATCGACAAATCGTACTACTTCCGCCTTACGGAAGAGGGGCACTACCTCTCACACAGCGGCTGCGGCAATGATTTCAAAACAGAGGCACCCATGGCCCGGCAGCTGATTGTTGACTCGATTTTATACTGGATGAAAGAGTACCACATCGACGGCTTCCGGTTTGACCTCGCCAACCTCATCGACCGCGAAACCCTTCAGCTTATACGTCAGGAAGCCGAAAAAATAAACCCCAATGTAGTGCTGATTGCAGAACCCTGGGGCGGAGGTTACGACCCTGTAGGCTTTTCGAACATCGGCTGGGCATCTTGGAACGATCAAATCCGGAACGGAGTGAAAGGCTCTGACCCACAGAACAGCAAGGGATTTATCTTCGGGCACTGGCACTGGGAAAGTTCGCGGGAAGGGCTCGAAAATTTCCTTTCAGGTACCCTGCTGGGGCACAGCAACGGCAGGTACCACAGCAGCGAACACTGTGTGAACTACCTTGAATCGCACGACGGCTATACTTTGGGGGATTTCATCCGCATAGGTCTTGACCCTTCCAAAGCGGCTAAAAAACACAAACGCAACGAAATTACCCCCCTTAACCCAGCTGAACTTCGGACCGCAAAACTCGCTGCACTTTACCTGCTTGCTTCTCAGGGCGTGCCGCTGATACATGCGGGTCAGGAATGGGCAAGAACCAAGGTTGTAGAACCTGTACCGGGCATCAAAGACGGCTATGCGGGCCATCTCGACCATAACAGCTACGAAAAAGACAACGAAACCAACTACCTCGACTTTAATCACGCCAGGGTAAACAGAGAGCTGGTTTCATATTACAAGGGGCTGATCAGCCTGCGGCTAAAATCACCGGCACTCAGGAAATCGAAACCCGACGCGCTGATATTCTGGAACTATCACGACAGTCTTCACATCACCCTGCAAATTAAAGGTGAAGGCAGCGGCGACCCCTACGATTACATCGTCACCCTAAACGGAAACCCCCACGGCATGCACCGCATCCCGCTGCCACAGGGCGCCTGGGAAGTAGTGGTCTCCCCTGATATGGCTCATCACGAAGGCTTCGATGTAGCAGCCGAATATCTGAGTGTTGAATCAGGTTCCGGATACATCCTGCGCAAGAAGCGAACAGGCGAAAATAAATAAATTTATACAGGCTTTGATTTTTCTGCTTTTTTCAGCTTTTTTGGTAGCTTGCTTTCAGCAGCCCTGATATGCCTCTTGTTACTGAGGGATTTGCCGGGCTCTTGTGTGAAAACTAACTACTACTGAATCTAACTGAACAAACCTTGGCAACTATACAAACTTCCGGAAGAGGAACCTGGAACAGCAAACTGGGCTTTATCCTGGCTGCTGCCGGCTCCGCTGTTGGGCTTGGCAATATTTGGGGCTACCCTACACAGGTAGCAGATAACGGCGGGGCTGCATTTATTCTCGTTTATCTGATCTGCTGTTTTCTCATTGGCCTGCCCGTAATGATTGCTGAACTCACCATTGGCCGGCACACGCGTAAAAACCCTGTCGGGGCGTTTAAAAAGCTCGATAAGAGCGGATTCGGCGCCATCATCGGTTATTGGGGCGTTTTGTGCGGGGTGATGATTTTATCGTTCTACCTGGTTGTTTCCGGCTGGACACTGGCCTACGTTTTTGAAGAAATATTCAAATTTGCCGGTAATACCGGACTGGCCGGTTTTTTTGGTGATCTGACCAACGGGCCCAAGAACGCGATTTTCACCATCGTTTTCATGCTTTTCACCGTCGGGATCATTAACGGAGGGGTGAGTAACGGTATCGAACGTGCTACAAAAATACTGATGCCCTTCCTGCTGCTCATACTCATCTTAATGGCAGCCTACGTAATGACTCTGGAAGGCAGTGCCGAGGGTGTACGCCGCTACCTGCTGCCCGATTTCAGCCTCATCAGTCTTGACCTTACACTCTCTGCTCTTGGTCAGGCTTTCTTCTCCCTTTCCCTTGGTATGGGCGCGCTAATTACGTATGGCTCTTACCTCAAAAAAAATCAGAATATTGTGGAATCGGCAGTTCTTGTAACTGTTTTCGACATATTTATAGCCCTAATCGCAGGTCTGCTGATCATTCCTGCAATGTATGTTGCACTTAATCAGGGCATTCAGATTTTTGGAGACGACGGCAGCCTGCTTTCTTCTGCAACTCTTGTATTCACAGTGCTTCCGGAGCTATTTCAAAACATAGGCGGGTATTTCGGGCTTTTTATTTCAGTTTCCTTCTTTCTGCTGCTTGGTCTCGCTGCGCTCACATCAGCAATTTCGCTGCTGGAAGTGCCCGTAGCCTATGTGATTGATGAGCACAATGTTTCCCGCAAAAAAGCATCACTGCTCGTAGGTGCCGTTGTGCTGTTCTTTGGTATCATCATCTCCTTTGATATCGGGCTGATTGATGTTTTCGTAGCCATCTTTAATGAAATCGGCCTGCCACTGGGCGGACTAATGACCTGCCTTTTCCTTACCTGGATCTGGAAAACAGGTAACGCTATTGCCGAAATCGAAAACGGGTTCCCCGGGGCCGCCAACTCCAGGCGTCTTAAGGTTTGGGCCTTTTTCATCAGCTACATCTGTCCGGTACTTATCGGTATTGTGTTCGTAACTACCATCCTAAATATGATTAGGTGAGTTAGGCAAAAGAATGGTAAATTTAAAGGATACCTGATATTTACTTATATCAGACAGGCCTATTCAGGAAATACCATAATTTTATTGGGCTTAGCTAACGGGCACTTAGCCTTGCTTCCCAAACCTGAATCAGGAAAGACGATAGTTTAAAACGTCAGCCCTGAACAAGACCTGCTCTATAACTCCAACAATTTATATTTTATTTATGCCAAAAGTATCAACCGCTGATTTCAAAAACGGCATGACCATAATCGTGAATGATCAGCTCTACACCATTATTGAGTTTCAGCACGTGAAACCGGGCAAAGGCCCGGCATTTGTCCGCACCAAACTCAAGGGGGTTGAAACCGCAAAAATCATTGACAAAACATTCCGTTCCGGTGAAACCATGGAATCAGTGAGGATTGAGCGGCACCCGTATCAGTTCTTATATTTTGACGGCAGTTTATATCATTTCATGCACACACAAAGCTTCGAGCAAGTAGCACTTGTGCCGGAAATAGTTGACCGGCCGGATTTTATGAAGGAAAGTCAGGAAGTAACGATCTGCATCAATGCCGAAGCCGGCAAAATTTTATTTACCGAAATGGCTGATCACGTCGTACTTAAGGTAGCCCAAACCGATCCTGGTGTAAAAGGAGATACGGCACAGGGAGGCTCCAAACCTGCTACACTTGAAACGGGTGCTGTAGTTCAGGTACCTCTGTTTATAAATGAAGGCGACCTGCTCAAAGTTGATACCCGTACCCGGTCTTATCTCGAAAGAGCAAAAAACTAACCATAAAAAAACGGACTCTTCTCATGGATTTAACAGTAATTGAAAAGCTCCTGAAGCTTATATCTGAAAGTGAACTCAACGAAGTTTCTATTGAGGAAGGCAACCTCAAGGTAAAAGTTAAAAAATATGCCGACCCTGTACCTGCACCTGTTGAGCAGGTTTATTATGCAGCACCGGCTGCGGGAGCTGCACCCGCTGCTGCTCCCGCACCGGCTGCAACGGCACCCGTTGCAGCTGACAAATCAGCTGAGGCATCTGCAGCAGGTAAAGGCGAAACCATCAAATCGCCTATTGTTGGTACCTTTTATGCGGCCCCTTCACCTCAGGACCCCGACTTTGTTAAAGCCGGTGATGTGGTGAAGAAAGGCGATGTGCTTTGCATTGTTGAAGCCATGAAAATCATGAATGAAATTGAAAGTGAGGTTTCCGGCAAAATCGTAAAAGTGCTCGTTTCCAACGCTCAGCCCGTAGAGTTCGATCAGCCGTTGTTCATTATCGAACCCAACTAAACTGCCGATGTTTAAAAAAATTCTTATTGCGAACCGGGGTGAAATTGCGCTTCGTGTAATTCGTACCTGCAAGGAAATGGGCATCAAAACTGTGGCCGTCTATTCCACAGCTGATGCTAACAGCCTTCATGTTCGTTTTGCTGATGAAGCCGTTTGCATCGGACCGCCAACTTCAAAAGACAGCTATCTGAAAATTCAGCGCATTATTGCTGCTGCTGCAATCACCAATGCCGAAGCCATACATCCGGGCTACGGCTTTCTTGCTGAAAATGCTGAGTTTTCAAGAATCTGCGAAGAGCATAATATCAAATTTATCGGGCCTTCCCCTGATATGATCACCGCTATGGGCGACAAATCGACCGCCAAGGCCAACATGATTAAATTTGGTGTTCCCGTTGTGCCAGGCAGTGACGGTAATATTTCTGACCTTAAAACCGCTGAAGCCATTGCTAAAGAAATCGGTTACCCGGTTATAATAAAGGCAACAGCAGGCGGTGGCGGCCGCGGCATGCGTATCGTGCTCGAACCCTCTGATTTTAAACGCAATTTTGATTCAGCACGTCAGGAAGCCGGTAGTGCGTTCGGCAATCCTGAAGTCTATATTGAAAAATATATTGAAGCCCCAAGGCACGTTGAAATTCAGGTGCTCGGCGACCGGCACGGATACATCACCCACCTTGGTGAGCGCGATTGCTCGCTGCAGCGGCGCCATCAAAAAATCATGGAAGAATCCCCCTCTCCGGTTATGGAACCATGGCTCCGCGAGAAAATGGGTGATGCAGCCGTTAGAGCGGCCGAAACTGTAAATTATGAAGGTGCTGGCACAGTCGAATTTTTGGTCGACAAAAACCTGGATTTCTACTTCATGGAAATGAATACCCGTATTCAGGTTGAACACCCGGTAACGGAGGAAGTAACCAACGCTGACCTGATCAAAAATCAGATTGAGGTTGCATACGGCCTGCCACTTGCACACAAACCGCTCAAAATGCGCGGCCATGCTATTGAATGCCGTATCAATGCCGAAGACCCCGAGTTTAATTTCCGACCCTCAGCCGGCAAAATAACAACCTTCCACCTGCCCGGCGGGCACAGTGTTCGTGTTGATACCCACGCCTACTCGGGCTATGTTGTGCCCCCTTACTACGACTCCATGATTGCCAAGTTAATCGTAAGTGCCCCAACACGGCTGGAAGCGATCGCCCGCATGAAACGTGCCCTGGAAGAGTTTGTGGTTGAAGGGATCAAAACAACCATTCCGTATCACCTTCAGCTTATGGATCATCCTGCATTTTTGCGGGGTGAATTCACCACACACTTTCTGGAAAAAGAATTTAAATTTAATCCAAACCCTTAACAGGATACTCCAATGGGTTACCCGACTGACCTTAAATACACCAAAGAACATGAATGGGTGCGCAATAACGGCGACGGAACTGCAACTGTAGGTATCACCGAATTTGCGCAAAGTGAGCTTGGCGATATCGTTTTCGTTGAACTCAATGATACCGGCGAAACATACGATCAGGATGAGGTTTTTGGTACTATTGAAGCTGTTAAAACCGTATCTGATTTATTCATGCCTGTAAGTGGTGAAGTAGCCGAGCACAACGAAGCTCTGGCTGACAATCCCGAAATCGTTAATGAAGAACCATACGAGGGCGGCTGGCTCATCAAAATCCGCATGTCTGACGAATCTGAGTTAGACGACCTGATGGATGCTGATGCCTATCAGGAAATCATTGCCTGATTCCCTTTCCGGCATTACATGAACAACCAACTTCCGCAATCCTAAAATAACAACAAAACCCCGTATTATACGATGCGGGGTTTTGCTGTTCTGTGAAGGACTGTTACTCACTACCGCCTTACCTGCCCTTACCTGATGATAAGCACCCAACACCCCTGGATTCTGATCCTGGACTTCGGTTCGCAATACACCCAGCTTATTGCCCGTCGCCTGCGGGAAATTAATGTTTACTGTGAAATACATCCCTTTAACGCCGATCTGAGTTCCTTCAATAGCTTTCCTCCAAAAGGCATAGTGCTCTCCGGAGGGCCTATGAGCGTTAACGAGCAGGGAGCACCTCATCTCAATACTCATATTTTTTCATGGAATGTGCCCGTGCTGGGGATCTGCTACGGCTTGCAAATCATCTCACATACTGAGATGCCCGGTAGCGTAGCCCGTTCAGACAAACGTGAATTCGGTAGGGCTGAGTTGCTTATTGACGTACCTTGTAAGCTTTTTGAAGGCCTGCCACAGGCCTCTCAGGTATGGATGAGCCACGGTGATAAGCTCAACGATCTTCCTGAAGAGTTTGAAATTATTGCACATACCGTTAACGCGCCTATCGCAGCGGCGCGGCACAGCAGCAAGCCTGTGTATGGGGTACAATTTCATCCGGAAGTGGTGCACACCGAATTTGGGGCACTCCTGCTCACCAATTTTGCCCGCAATATCTGCGGCCTTGAAGGCGACTGGACACCGGTTTCATTCATTGAAGAAACTATTTCCAACATCCGAAGAATGGTTGGAAGTGACAAGGTAATTTGTGCGCTTTCCGGCGGTGTTGATTCCACCGTTACAGCGCGGTTGATTCACCAGGCTATCGGGGATCAGCTTCTTTGCGTTTTTGTAGATAACGGACTCCTCCGGAAAAACGAATTCGAAGAGGTGCTCGCCATGTACACAGATGTACTGAAACTCCCGGTGCGAGGTGTTAACTGCAAAGCAATGTTTATGGAACGGCTGGAAGGCGTGAGCGATCCGGAAAAGAAACGCAAAATTATCGGCAACACCTTTATAGATGTGTTTGATGCTGAGGTAGCTCATGACAGCAGCTTCACCTGGCTTGCTCAGGGCACACTTTACCCTGATGTAATCGAAAGCGTGAGCTTTAAAGGACCTTCAGCAACCATCAAATCTCATCATAATGTGGGTGGTCTGCCGGAAAAAATGAATCTCAGGCTTCTCGAGCCGATGCGAGAGCTTTTCAAAGATGAAGTTCGTGCTGTAGGCCGTACGCTCGGTATTCCTGAGTCATTTATTAACCGGCACCCTTTCCCGGGTCCCGGCCTGGGCATTCGGGTACTTGGCGCGCTGTCTGAGGAAAAACTCGATCTGCTGCGAGAGGCCGATGCTATTTTCATTCAGGGCCTGCGCGAAGCCGGCCTGTACGACAAAGTCTGGCAGGCCCTTGTAGTGCTGCTGCCCGTTCAGAGCGTTGGCGTAATGGGCGATGAGCGCACCTACGAGTTCACCGCTGCCCTAAGGGCAGTTACAAGCGTTGACGGCATGACAGCCGACTGGGCACAGCTTCCATGGGATTTCCTTTCTGCTGTTTCAAATCGTATTATTAATGAAGTAAAAGGGATAAACCGCGTTGTTTATGATGTTAGCTCAAAGCCACCTGCTACGATTGAATGGGAATAATCACCTTTTCCATACACATACCCACAATGGGTTTTTAATCATGCCGACTTTCAAAATTATACTCTTTATCCTCTTTCTGTTAAGCTGCACCCTGCCATCAGGCCTGCATGCGCAAACACACAGTACATTTGAGCAAGACCGTTTTGCTGACGGTTTGAGCCATTACAGAAACCTAAATTACGAAAGAGCTGCAGAAGCTTTCAGAGATGCACAGCTTTTGCCTGAATCCCGCCTGATGCTGGGAAATACCCTGTTTAAGCTTAATCAGATGGCTGAAGCAGAAGAAATACTGGAAAGCCTGCGATCAGATCAATTAGGTGAACTTTCGGAAGAGTCAGGTTATAGCCTCGCCCTTGTACATTTTGCAAATCGGCATATTGCACGCGGCCTGGAACTCCTTACAAGCCTTGAAACCACTTTTGACCCGCAATTGGCTGAAAGGGCCCGGGAAACGGCACTTATTTGGTCCGCTTTTCTGACTTTAAACCAACGCATTCAGGCGCTTGACCAAACTACGGATTACAAAACACAGCTTCTGCTTTTGGAAACCGGTATTGATATCCACCACCGGGATGAAGCAAGGCAGCTCATAACAAAAGCCCTTCAGCTTGGCATGAATCGTCAGGATACGAACGCCCTTCGTAACCGGCTTGATAACAGAATTGCGCGCAATACTTCAGGAAGAACTGTACAAAACGGCTTAACCGTTTTCGAAGTACCGGAAGGCTTTGTTTACCGGATCGCCGTAGTTTTACCGCAACAAAAAAGGGCTGACGATGCCTTTGCAGTAAGCAGAGCAATGTATAACGGTTTGCTTCTTGCTGTAAGCGAGTTCAACCGTTCAGAAACGGACACACAAATTGAGCTCCGTTTACTCGATAATGAAAATGCTACCCACGATTCGACCCTTGAAACAAGAAGTGACCGGTTTTATCGGAACATCTCAACTCAACTTGAGAACTGGCAGCCAGACCTTATTTTTGGGCCTTTATTCAGTGAAGAAGCAGCTATACTTGCGCGAATCGGTCGAACATTCGAAGTTCCGGTACTCGCTCCGCTTGCTAATTCTGAAGACATGACCAACAGAAACCCCTGGATATTCCAATTAAACCCAACTTTCCGTGAACGCGGCAGGTTGATGGCTGAAATTGCGATCCAATACCTGGGGCACCGTAAAATTTCAATCTTGGTTGATGCCAATTCCATTGGCGTTACTGAGGCCGAAGCCTTCCGGCAACGTGCGTTAGAACTTGGCGCTGAGATACCTTATTACATAAAAGAGGATTTTCAGTCACAGCGTTTTGATATGAGTCCGTACAGCCGACTTTTCACAAGTGATCCGCTACTGCTGAATCTGGATGAAGATGAGCTGGAAGATTTTTTAATGTCATGGACCCAAAGTGATGCACTGTTTATGCCTGTAACAGGCAATGCCGGGCGCACCATTATTGATCTTATGATGACACAGCTCATGGCTCTGAGAAGTAATGTACAGCTGATAGGTTCACAGGAGTTTGGCGGGATGAACCTTAATCAGCAGGCGGCCAGAAGATTTCGGATCGTTTATAGTGAGGTTTTTGATAAAGACCCATCAGACCAACGCTCAGACATTTTCATACAGGACTTTCGGAATGCATATGGTACTGCGCCCGATATGTTTGCAACAATAGGTTATGACAGCGGTATTTTTATTACTCAGGTTCTTGCACTGAGTGCAAATCCTGAGCAAATACGGCAGGCAATACAGCTCCATGAAGGTTACCGTGGAATAGGTAAACGTTTTGATTTCAGAAACAGTCAGATTAACAATGCGCTTATTCCGCAACAATTCGACAGAAACGGATTTGTGAGAATCAATCTCGCGCCAGAACCCATATATGATCCAACTGAACTGACACAGGCCTCCCGAAGAATAACAGAACTTTTGACAGACCTTCAGGATGAGTATGAACCGTCTGATCTGCTTCAAAGCTATTACAGATATGTGAGGCAAAACATACCGGCTCAAAATGAAAAAATGCACGAGCTTTTTCAACTACTCAGCCTCTTTGACCCCGCCGAAATCCCTTTTATGGTCAGAGGGTACAGACTCGAAGATTTTGAATAACTGATATTGCTATATCATATTACAAAATAGCTGTGTGAGCCGTAGACATTTCTACCGCTGCTCGCACAGATTGGTTTCAGGCAGACAAATTAAATAGCCAATCGCAACATACTTAATCAGATAACAGACTTTTCTATTTGCGCAAGAACAGTCTTACAGTCTGCGCTGTGTTTCCGGTTATCTCTACTACTGCGTATGTAGGTTTGCCGCGCAGGTTACGGGAGTATTCCACGATGAAGTGTTTAATTTCACTGATCTGATGTCCGTCAGTTTCAGGGAAAACGTTGCCAAACTTTTTCCGGAATTTAGCTATAAAAAATCCTGCGCTGCTCCTGAGATCCGTTTTAACTTCATTTCGCTTCAGGGGAAATGACCGTTTCATTCACATGGGAAGGTCTTACGCCCAACTTCGTGCCCGGTGTCTGCATAACCATCCATAATACCTCGCATACTACTCCGGGACAAACCACTTTTATTCAATAATCCTGCCTTCGCCTCATTTACATCCAGATGCCCGGTTCAGTCTTTGGGTTTCGTGTTGGCAGGCAACATGAAACCATCGGTAATAACTGATAAAGCTTCATCAAATTCCCAACAGACTTATTTCGACAAGAGCTGAAATTAAACAGCAGCTTAATTCAGATTCCGTCTTACAATAGACATTCTTAGCTCTCCAATCTTAGGTTAGCGATACGAACCCCCAACTGTGTACTCTCAGCTACCTCGTTAGCTGCTATGCAGAGCACAAAAAAAAAAGCAACATTCTAAAAGAATGTTGCTTTTTTGATTAGCAGATTTAATTAAAAATCCTGAGGTGGTGGTGTCGGACCTGTTGGAGGTGCCGGTGGACCACTTGGAGGAAGTGACATTAAAACACAAGATACTCTCGAGTCAAACTCAGTACACTTCAAAGATGGTTTTTCATATGTTTCTTTCATCATCTTATTTATTTATGGTATGAAATTATTAGAATGATTTGGTCAAACTTAGATTGATATTTAAGCATCTGCTACTATCAACCTTATTGAACCTTGGTTGATTGTGAACTTTTATTTAACCAAAGTCATCTTGCGTGTTAGTGTATGACCACCAGCCTGAAGTCTGTAAACATATACGCCGCTTGAAAGGTTTGAAGCATCGAAGTTTACAGTATAAGTTCCGGTTTGCTGGAATCCATCTTGCAGGGAAGCAACTCTTTGCCCCATAAGATTGAAAACATCCAAACGAACATCTGAAGGGCTACTCAGTGTATAGCGAATTGTGGTTGCCGGGTTAAACGGGTTTGGATAGTTCTGATCCAGGGAAACCTGCAATGGTGCTTCAATACCTTCACCAATGCTCACAGGGCTTCCTGCTACTACATTAAGTAAAAAGCGTGATTCCGAAACGGATGCAATTACTGCTTGTGGTGTAAGCGTCCATTCAACAGATGGCTCATCTGAAGTACTTTGCGCAACATCAATCTGTACAACTGCACTTTGATTGTCACGTAAATCAATTACTTCACCGGTGTAAGTATCCGTGATTGAGAACTGCCAGTCTGAAGGAAACTCAGAAAGACCGCTCCAGCTTATTTCAAATTCACCTGACTGTTCGAACCAGCCATTGTTGCTGAATTCAAGGTTTCTGAGTACAAGCGGAAGTGTGTATGTACCTTCTGCGGAAGTTACATTATACATTCTGTTCAGTGCACCATCCTGATCCAGTACCGCAAACTCTACGTAAGGAATACCATCCATTGGGGCAAGTGCCAAACCGTTGGAGGTTTCGAACTCACTGAATACAACCATTGCATTACGCTCACGCTCCTGTCCGACAAGCTTTGCATTCAATCCCAGAGAAATAACTGATTCTGATGGATTGCGGGTAAGCAGGTTAGAGTTACGATCTGGTCTTTGAGCTGATGCAGGAACCGTCATTTGAGTTGCTCCGCTTCTTTCAGTTCTGATGAAGAAACCCTGAAACGGTGCAATACGGCCGTCAAGTACAACATCGCCAGTGTTGGTGTCGCCGTTCCAGATACGGTAACCAGGCTCGCTTACTCTTGGGTCATAAACATAAACCACAGGATCAATGTCAGTAGAGTTAGCACCGAAAACATCCTGCCAGTTAATCGGGAAAATGAAGCTGTTGGAAACTAACGACCATCCGTTTCTTTGTGGATGGATTGCAGCCTGATAATTATCAGTAACCATGCTTCCTTCAACCAGAATATTCTTGGGGAATCCCTGCTCATCAACAGGCTGACCGTCAAAATCAGCACTGAAAACATAAACTGCAAAACCGGTACCCGTTGGAATAGCGCTGTCCATGTCAGGAAGTGCTATCCAATCGTTTATTGTTAGGTCGTAAGCAAAGATATTAGGATTTGCAGAAGCTGGGTTGTTCGAGCCTGGCACACCCTGTGTCCAGATAGATCCAAGCAGCGTACTGTAATTTACATCACTCAGTGAACTACCTAAATGTCTCCATCCTTCTACGTTAGACGCATTCCCGATTTGAGGGCCTGCAAATACAGTCCGGCTCACACCGTTTAGGAAAGGCATTGATGTTAATCTGCTTATCCGCCAGGTATCTGTGAAATCCCACCCTGCATTGGTAAATGTAGATCTGGTTTTCATCTGCTGAGTAGTTCTTGCCTCACCTACATCTACGCCACGGCTGTTCAAACCTGACACATCGCTGTTCCAGAATGAACCCTGAACTGCTCCGATAGGCAAGGTTCCTGAGAAAGATCCGACAAGTCCTCCTGTGCGGTCTACACGGATACTTGTATCAAAATCCATCACCACAGATGCATAGCTCTTAATAATTTGTGCACCATCCATACGACCTACCAAACCACCAACGCTTAGACTATTTGATGCTCTGTCAAGTACAGTAATGGTTCCTGTAGCATAGCTGTTTCTTATTTCAGTAGCAGTTTCTCTAATTGCGCCAAGTAAACCGCCTACACCATTCTCGATGGCTGCAGTTGAGTTTTCAACAATAATATTTGCTGAACTGTAGCTGTTCACAATGGAAGTAATCTGCTGCATGACACCAACCAAACCGCCCGCATTACCATTACTACCGGAACGAACAATAACTGTTCCGTCAGAGTAGCTGTTTCTGATTTGCGAAGAGTTTTCCATGATACCGATCACACCTCCGACACGATCAATACCTGATACAGTAGCTGAACTTGAGTTACCGTCAAAAACAGGAGACCCGCCGCCAAACCGTCCGACAATACCGCCCACGCGAATATCTCCAACGATTTGACCGCTTTCGACATGGTTGTTGCGAAGCAAAGTTCCAACACGGGCGCGACCAACTATTGCAGCTACCCCGATCGTATTTGAAGCTGAAATGTCAACTTCAGCCATCGTAAGATTTTCAATTGTTGCGTTTTGCGTTACTCCGAACAGAGCAAAATGGTCATTTAGCAACGATAATGCGCTCACATCGATCTTCAGACCACTTATTGTAAAACCATTGCCATTGAACACTCCCTCAAACGGAGGCAGGGCCAATGATGGACCGCCAATCGGCAGCCAACCGGCACCGTCTCTGTAAAAAAGTCCGCCAACTTGAAAATCGGCTGCATCGAATACAATATCATTGTTAAGCACAAAATGAGATGTGAGGTTGTTTCTCACAGCATCTAACTGCTCTTTAGTCTCTATCTGAAACGGTGAAGCCGCAGAGCCATCGCCGCCTGCAAACTGAGCTATCGCAATTGCTGGAGTAATCATCAGCAAAGCGAATAACCCAATCACAACTGACTTTATAGTAGTCTTGTAGGTATTTGCCATCATATTTGTCTGTTTTTTGTTTGTTTGTGGACCCGTACTTATATGGTTTTGGCCTGTTTGAGTGCTGTTGTTTACAGCATTCACCCGTATTTCAGCCAAACTATACACAGCCGTAAAAGTATAAAAACAATTCATCTTAAGCAACTAACTGCTATACTTTTCTTTTGAATCAGAATCAGCTTTGTTTAAGTCAAATTACCCTCCAATTAATCAGCATTCATAAGTCCGGTCACCTTAATTTTGGCTAATTAATGAGTTCTTTTAATTTTTTACTTAATCTGTTGGCAGTCTTTCATTTAAGAAGCACGTTAACCCTGCTGCCTGCATTCGGTCGCTGTAAAACCGTGCAAGTCGTCTCACCGCTTTTAGATTAAGATTCATCTTTTTTTTACTCCGGCCTCATGTGCGGGAAAAAGAGCACATCCCGGATAGATTCCTGATTGGTCATGATCATCGCCAACCGGTCGATGCCGATGCCGAGGCCTACTGTGGGGGGCATTCCGTACTCGAGGGCACGCAGGAAGTCCTCATCAACAGTCATGGCTTCATCATCGCCGCCGGCGCGCAAACGGGCCTGCTCTTCGAGGCGGTTTCGCTGATCAATCGGGTCGTTTAGCTCAGTGAAGGCATTGCAGACTTCCTTCCCGTTGCAAATGAGCTCAAAACGCTCTACGAGACCTTCCTTGCTGCGGTGCTTTTTGGCCAGCGGACTCATCTCAATCGGGTAATCTGTAATAAATGTGGGCTGAATCAGCTTTGGCTCAACATATTCGCCGAAAATCTCATCGATAATTTTTCCGACGCCCATCGTGTCATCGGTGCCAACTTTAAGCGATGCGGCAATTTTACGCAGCTCAGGTACTTCAAGGCCAAACAAATTGTGCCCGGTCGCTTCCTCAATCGCATCCAGCATGGTTACACGGCGCCATCCTTTTCCAAAGTCGATTTCATGGTTTCCAACCGTAACCTTAGTACTTCCATGGAGTTCGAGGGCTACTTTTCCAAGCATTTCCTCCACAAAATCCATCATCCAGTTATAATCTTTGTACGCAACGTATAACTCAACCTGTGTGAATTCAGGATTATGAAAACGGCTCATACCTTCATTTCGGAAATCTTTGGCAAATTCAAAAACGCCGTCAAAGCCGCCTACAATAAGCCGTTTTAAATAGAGCTCGTTGGCTACGCGCAGGTACAGTTCCATATCAAGCGCGTTGTGATGGGTCACGAACGGGCGGGCTGAGGCACCTCCGTAAATCGGCTGCAGGATGGGCGTTTCTACCTCAAGGTAGCCGCGATCAGCCATAAAGCCGCGCATCACCCCTATCATTTTGCTGCGCTTGCGGAATACATCGCGCACATGCGTGTTCACCACAAGGTCCACATAGCGCTGACGATACCGCAGTTCTTTATCCGAAAACGCACTGTAGGTCACTTTTTTGCCGTCTTCTTCGGCTTCTTTGGCTACGGGCAGCGGACGAATCACTTTGGTGAGCAGGGTAAATTCCTCGGCATGCAGGGTCAGCTCTCCGGTGCGGGTTCTGAAAAGGAAGCCCTTCACCCCAACAATATCACCCAGATCAATCAGCTTCTTGAAGATATCGTTGTAGTAGCCCTCCGGCAGGTCGTCGCGGGAAATGTAAACCTGAAGCACCCCTTCGCTGTCCTGAAGGTTGAAAAACGCGGCCTTGCCCATAATCCGGCGGGTCATCATCCGGCCGGCAAGGGAAATGCGCTGAGCCTCCGGCCCGGCCTCTCCGTCAGTAATCCAGGCCTCCTCGTTGGCCTTCACCTGTGCCGTGTTGTGCGACACTTCGTACACGTTGGGATACGGGTTGATGCCTTTTTCAATTAACAGCCGCAGTTTTTCGCGGCGCTGTGCTTCGAGTTCGTGTTGGGAGAGTTCAGGCGTTTCGTTGCTCATAGCGATACTTTTCTTTTTTCTGTTGGAGGCGGCCCGATATGCTTTCAACGCCACATCTGCCGCCTGCATTTTTCTGATTAATAGGTATGGTTTTGATGCGCATCCATGTCGTCAGTTGCCGGCTGCTTCCGCTTTGTCACCCGGGGTCTGATCGAAAACGCTGAAGGCAAACAGCAGCGCCAGCAGCCCCATGGTGAACCCGGCTACGCGGGTGTAGGTTTTGTGCAGCCGGTCAAACTCCAGATGAGCCACGCTCTTCAGGGCGTTTTCGGTGATAGAAAAATCGATGGGTACCGTTGACCTCAGCTCCGTGAGCCGGCCTCCGACCCGGATGGCGTAGTAGTAAAAGGCTGCCGTTACCAGCAGCACCACAATTGTTCTGAAGATGAGGTTCCGGTCCGTTCCGGCTTTGGTGTTCCAGGCCAGCACCATGCCGATCACAATAAGAAACAGGCTGAGGGATTCCATCATATTAAGCCGCAGAATGCTGTTGCCGGTCAGCTCGCCGCCAATCGTGCGGTACGAAACCGGCTGCTCGGGCATGGCAGGGTTCGAGCCCTCAAGTTCCCACTGCTGCGCAATGCCGAAATTAACGGGCGCCACGCCGTAGCCCAGCATGATAAACCCGCCGAGCCAGATGCCCGCCCCAAGCAAGATCAGCAGTTTCGACCAGCGCGCTCCGGTTGATTCCATCTGTGTGTTTAAAAGTCGGTTCAAAAAAGTTAGATTGCGTCGTCAACAAGCTGTGAGGGCCAATAAATCCAAAAATGCCTGTTCACAGCCGTTTCCACGCAAGTTTTACAAAATACGAAATTTTCAGGCGCATTTGAGCATCCTTTTCCGACACCGCCCGCCTTCGCAACCCGGCAGCATGGTGCTGCTCGCCGGCGGATTTGAGCCCGACTGCAGCGCCTACCGCGGGCTGCTGCTGGGGCAGCTGTTGCAGCAAGCCGGCCTTCCGGCGGCAGCGCCGGTTCTGGAGCGGGAGCAAGGCGGCAGACCCTTTCTGCGCTCCGGCGCACTGATCTGCCCGGTTTCGGTAAGCCATACTAAAGGCCTGTTGCTCATAGCCCTCTCAACCGGTCCCGAAATCGGCCTTGATGCCGAGCACCGCGAACGCCGCGTACCCGAGCGCCTCCAAAACCGCATCCGCTCCCTGAGCCGGCCCGCCCCCGAGGAACACATCCCGCCCCTCACCCTCTGGACCCTCAAAGAAGCATTCCTGAAAATGACCGGCACCGGTCTGCGCCACCCCATGAATCAGGTAAATGCCCGCCGCACCGGATCACATCATTATATATGTACCACCCTCAGCAGCACAGCTGAGCCCGTAGAAGCACAACTGCTGAGCTTCGTGTGGCGCGACTACCGCATCGCCCTCTCGGTCCGCATCCCCACCTCAAACTCCCCGCCCCCGCCCGATTCTTCGCGTTTGTGAGCCAAAGCCTGCTTATATTTGAAGCAGGTTTTTGCAGTACAAATCCATCCCAATTTATTTGACATTCGACTCCTTCCTACCCATGAGCATTCCTTCTTACAGCCGGGAGCAAATCCTTGCCGGCCTCGACAAACACAGCCGTCAGGCCGATAACCGCGTGCGGGTTCTCTATGCCGGCCGCTACATCAAAGACTTCAATTTCGACGCCATGTGCCGGCTCTACACCAACATCCGCGGCGAACATTACGACGACGTCATCATCATAGAAGCATTCCCCGGCGAACACCCGCACCTGCTGCCCATGGTGAGCGTGCCCTCCTTCAGTACCCCGCTGGGCGAAGTGCCCGTAAACGACGCCCTCCGCAACGATTTTTGCGATGAAGACGATGATTTCTTCATTGATGATGCCGGCTACACAGATGACATGGCCGTTCACAACCACCTCATGATGCTGCAGTGCACCCTCGATTCCTTCCGGCTGCTGAGCATTCAGATTGTTCATGCGCAGTCATCTATCGTGCGCGAACTCGCCAACGCCGTTTCCGAGCTGATGCGCGACCGCAACGCCCTCGTTATCGCCTGCGCCGACGCCTCCTCCTCAACCCCGGCTCAGCTTCAGAAACTGCAGGATTACATCAACGGCAATTCGTTTTCCCGCATCAAAAACTACCTGAATACCGGTGATGCCGGCATCAGTGGCAGCGCGCCGGTTTCGGCCGCAAGCATGATCGCCGCCGAGTGGGAGCTCGAAACCCACCTCCACATCCCGGATACCGAGAAACCCGTTTGCCTTGCCGGCTACGCGCAGCTCAAAAGCCGCTCAAACTGATTCCCGCCGCCCGCTTCTGCCTGCCCCAACCGCAAATATCATCCCCTGTAGAATTGCCGGCAGCGGCAAACTTGCCCGCGCCCTCGCCCGTGCCATTTCCGAAAATGAACACAACGGCGGCGGGCTCCGGCTGAGCGGCATCTTCGCACGAAATGAAACCGCTGCAGCAGCAATCGCACGAAATACCGGTGCACCGAAATACGGGCAAATCACAGACATCAGGCAGCTCGAAGGGCTTCTGCTGATCTGTGTTTCGGATGATGCCCTTCCTGCCGTTGCCCGGCAGCTTGCCGGAATGCCCGCAGCCGGGGGCGCCCTCGTTGCGCACCTTTCCGGGGCACTTGACCTAAGCCCGCTCGCGTCCCTTCAGCAGCGGGGCATCGCCACCGGCTCCTTTCATCCGCTGCAAAGCTTTCCCGAAGGCGCCGGACCCGAAACCTTTCGCGGCATTTACGCAAGCCTGCTGGGTCCGCCGGAAGCAACCGCGCAGCTGCACCGGCTGGCCGCGGAACTCGGCTGCACTCCGCTTGTGGTAAGCGCACAGCAAAAAAAGCAGCTCCACATCGCCGCCGTTTTCGCCTCCAATTATATGGTAGCGCTCGCGCACCTTGCCGGGCGAAGCGTGCCCGGTCTCGCCCTGCCCGTAACCGAAGTGCTGCGGCCGCTCATGGAAACCACGCTGCAGAACATTTTCGCCAAAGGCACCACCGCGGCCCTCACCGGACCCGTGAGCCGGGGCGATACCGGCACCGTCCAAACCCACCTGCGCACGCTCACCGCCGATCCGTTTTTGCAGGATGATACCCTCCCCGCCGCCTACCGCCTGCTGGGGCGTGTCGCTGCGTCTCAGGCACTCAGCGACGGCCGCCTCAGCCCCGAAACCTACCGTGAACTCCTCACCCTGTTAAGCGAACCCCATGGCAGTGCCGGCTGACTTTTACGAGCGCGTGTACGAAGTCGTCGCGCACATCCCGCACGGGCGCGTAACCACCTACGGCGCCATCGCCCGGCACCTCGGCATCGGCCGCAGCGCGCGAATGGTCGGCTACGCCCTCAATCAGACCCTGAAAAGCGAGGGACCCGACCTCCCCTGCCACCGCGTCGTGAACCGGCTGGGGCAGCTCAGCGGCAAAACCTACTTCGGCCCCGGCGTAATGGAAGCCCTGCTGCGGCAGGAAGGCATCATTTTTCTGGATGATGACACCATCGATCTCGACCGGCACTATTGGGATCCGGCGGAGGTTCTTTAACTTATCGGGCCGGTGTCCTCCCGGGCAGAACCCACCCTCCAACCCCGGAAAAAGCCGCGGCACTCACGCTTCCCGACTGACCCCTGATGACGCCATCCTAAACCCAATCCTATGTTTTCATTTTTCAAAGGCCGGAAAAAAAGCAGCGAACCTGCGGAAAAGAAATCAAGCAAACCCGAGCTGCCGTACGAAATCCTGATTGAAGAACGCGAAAGGCCGCTTTTCGGGCGGGCGCTGCAACTCTACATCTTCGTACACCACGTGCCCCACGAAAAGCTGCCCGACGAACTCGCCGCGCAGCTCCGGCACACGAGCAACGCTGTGTACAGCCTCATATTCAACTGGCTCAAAGACGGCAAGCCCTCGCTCGAATACATGGAATTTCTCAACGAGAAAGTGACCGAGCTCCGCAAACTCGGCCCGGAGCAGGCCGCCCACTTCGAGATCCCCCCCGCGCAGCTACACCACATCGAACTGCAGCAAATCGTGCGCATGCGCTTCCTCGACGAAGACCGCGAACACCCCGTGTACATACGCTACGTAAAAGCCGAAGGCCGCTGCCGGCACAATGTGGATGAGGGCGCGGGCGCATCACCCTAAAGAAAAAACCCGGCGCCGAAAAACAGCAGCCGGGTTTTGTGCGTGATGCATGATGTGTGAATAGTGGGGACGGGTTTGGGTGTACATCCCCCGGAAAAATTATTTCAGCAGCATCATTTTGCGGGTTTCAGTGTAGGCACCGGCCTCGATGCGGTAGAAATACAGGCCGCTTGAAAGCCGCGACCCGTCGAAGGGCACGGTGTGATAACCGGCGGACTGCTGACCGCTCACCAGCACGGCTACGCGCTGCCCCGTGAGGTTATAAACTTCGAGCCTAACCTCAGATGCTTCCGGAAGTGCATACCGGATTTGCGTTACGGGGTTAAAGGGGTTGGGATAATTCTGATACAGCTCAAAAGTAAGCGGGCGCTCCTCAGGCTCTGTACTTGTGGATACAAACTCAATATCCTCAGGGTAGTAGATCAGCATCATGTTGCCCCAGTGATTGGCACCGTACAGGTTCAGTACCCCTTCGGGGCGCTCCGAGCCGTTCAGCGGGCTGTCTGCCGGAATTCTGACCCTGAACTGTGTTTGGGTATCAATTTCGCGCATCCAGACATCGAAACCCTGCGGCTGAGGCCCGACGACCCAGCCTCCGGGAACATCCACCCCGTTAATACGGATCAGACGGTTGGTAAAGGGTTTTAGTTCCGAAATGTTTTCGGTCAGATCAGCGGCCGTAATCGTAAGGTGTTCGGGCACAGGCTGGCCGGTATCTATCAGTTCGGCGTTCTGAGGTTCCACCATCAGCCGAAGCACAATGTTATTGAGGCGCTGTGCAGATCCGTAAACCTTAACCAGATCCCCCTGCTCAAACTCCGGGAAGTCGGAACCCAACAGAATAACTTCGGCGCCGCCGGTACCGTCGTCTATAAAGAAACTGCCTGAAAACTGACTGGGCTGGGTTACCGTACCCTGAACCTGTACAATACCCGGATCGAAGCCGTTATCGAGAAAGAAATTGTTGACGTCAGCAATCTGCGAGATTTCAAGCCCGGTAGCAAACACGTAAAAACGCGGGGCTGAAGCCCTGTCGTAAATGGTATTCCGGCTCATGATCCGCACATAATATACTTCGCCTTCATCGAGACCGCCCACGGTAACCGAACGGTCTTCCGTGCCCTGAAGCTCAAAAACCACGTTCATCATATCCGGATCGGTTGCGATGGCGATGTCGGCAACGTTGGGTTCGAGGAAAAAAGCAAACACCGGCTCGAAGGTGAGCGTAATTTCACCGTCGTTATCTATCGAACCCGGAGTGGGGCTGGTCATGAGCATAGGCGCGGTATCAATGATCGGAAAGCTTTCCGTTGTGCCCTCGCTGAGGTGGGCTCTTGCGCGCCGGTCGAAGAAGGTGATGCCGGCGGCCACATTCATAAGCTCAATTTCACGCTCATACCAGAGCATCTCCCAAATATCGGTCGTGGTATCAGCTGTGGTTGCCTCCGGAAGCTGACCGCGTTCAGCACGGGTCTTGTTAATAAGGCTTACCACTTCCCCAAGATCGCCGCCGGTACGAAGCAGCGCTTCCGCCCGGTACAGGTCTGTTTCTGTGTAAAGTATATGCGGCATGGGCCCTACAAATCCGTTGTCGTACATTTCACGCCAGCGGTAGTGATGATAGCGTGAGCGGAAATACAGACCGCGGTCGGCCGGAAAACTATTCGGTGATGCGAGCCTGAAATCGGTTCCCGGCTCTGTAACAGAGGGGCCGTCCGGGGTTTGTGCCATTATGCGGGCATCAGGTGTAGCGATCAGAATTTCATCGCGCTCTTCCCAGTCCAGGGCCAGCCACTCAGCATACGCGCCCGACTGATCATAGCGCCCTATGGTGAGGTAGCTGCTCCGCATCCAGGTCGCATCCTGCGTGAGGGAGTGCTGCCGGCTCCACCAAAATTCGCCGTCGGCCATGATTACAAAATTTTGCCAGGTAAGTGCCCCTTCCGACCATTCAATCACATCCTGCCAGTTAAGTGCTGCACGACCGGCCTCATTTCGCGGACCGTTCACATAAATCCGAAGCATATAAGAACGGATCAACCGCCTGAAATTAAGGGGCGACAGTGAAGTGCCCAGGCTTGAAGGAATAAAAAGCAGCTGCGAACTGTACTCTGCCGCATCAAGCGCCTGCTGTAAGTGATCCATAGCAAGTTCGTTCAGCTGCGTATACTCTAAATACTCGGACTCTAAGAACCGGTCATCCCCGGTCTGATAAACAAAGCCGCCATCGTAATAAAGGGAAAGGAAACCGTAGGAGATACCTTTGATAAAATGCGCATAAGGCAAGGCCGCATCAGAGATGTCGGCTCCGGAAGGATTGGTGACCGGTTCTCCGGCCGCAATGGCGTCGAGTGCGAGGCTTGCGCCGCGGATTGCGGAGTAGAGGTTGACCCAGGGTGTCTCAAACAGGAACCTGTCGTATTCTTCTTCCTCCAGGGGTACGCGCGGCTCTTTGCCCATGCGGTACATCCCGAAATTACCCCAGCTCGAGGTTCCTTCCCAGCCCATAACGCTGAGCGCCATTCCGGGATAATTCTTCTCGGTTCCGTTCCAGTACCGCATATAGGCACCGTCGAGCGCCTCATAAAGGGTTTCCTCCTGTTGCGGCATCAGGGGCTGAAACGCAGCCCCTGTATAGGCATCAGGATCAAATCCGGGAGATTCAGCGATGCCAACCGGCGCCCGCTGAATCTGATACAGCTGCTGCATCCGGGCAAGCTCCCGCTCCGTTTCTTCGGTGACGGGATGGCTAAGCTGCTGTGCATTCAGTTCCGCAAAATGAAGTGCTGCAATAAGCAGGCCTGCAATCAATACAAGTTGGTATTTTATACACATGTGTGAGTCTCCGGCTATGTTTTTGTTTAGGAATTGTAATAATGGCACAAAATTTTATTATTACAGCACCCAATATAAGGAATTACACATAAAATGCCAGCCGCTTGTAAATCAGGTTTACCGGAATGAAACCCGGCTTTTTTGCATTTATTTGTTTAAACAAATAACCTTAACCTCAGACTTCATTTTATGAGTACCTATCACAAATCCGAAAACACCGTGCAAACCGGGGTTCCGGTTGAGAAAGCCGAACGCATCGTGCTGATGGTGCATGGTCGCGGGGCATCCGCGGAGAGCATTCTCACCCTCGCGCAGGAATTCAATGTGGTGGATGCGGCCTTCATCGCGCCGCAGGCCACCAACAACACCTGGTACCCCTACTCTTTTATGCGGCCTACGGATGAAAATCAGCCGTGGCTCGATTCGGCCCTCAGCAGCCTGAAATCCATCACGGACGATCTGCTGTCGCAGGGCAAGCGCCGCGAGCAGATTGTAATTCTCGGGTTTAGTCAGGGTGCCTGCCTTGCTACCGAATTTACGGCCCGCAATGCGGGGCGCTGGGGCGGGGTCGTTGCCTTCAGCGGCGGACTCATCGGCGACCGCATCAGGCCGGAAACGTATTCCTGCGACTTTGCCGGTACGCCGGTCTTTCTTGGCTGCAGCGACAACGATTTCCACATCCCCGAAAGCCGGGTACACGAATCGGCGAAGCAGCTCGAAACCCTCGGTGCCTCGGTCGAAACCATCATCTACCCGGGCATGGGGCACACTATTATTATGGATGAAATCCTGAAGGCGCAGAAAATTATCGACCGGGCGGGGTGATGTCCTGATCGCCCGGATTGCAGTACGGCATCCCGGGCGAATCCGCCCGAAGCTGTCCGTCAGCCAAATCTCCAGATCCGCGATGACATGCGTCTCTGCCGCGTCGGCGACCCTCACAACCACGTCCACCACCAGTAACGGGCCGCGATACCGAGACCAAAAATGCGGATGAAGCCGGCAGTGACTCCGCCTCCTGAAGACGATTCGGCTTCGAAGCGCCCACATCAAAAAGCAAGGGACACGCCGCCGATTTGGGATTTTTCACAAGCAATGCAGACCGTGATGTGCACGGAGTTTCCCCCAAAAAAAACGAAGCCTGCCGTTACCCGGGCTGCCGGGATCAGGCTGGCCGGGCGGCTGACGGATTTGCGCATCTTATAATAGCGCTTCCAACGGGTGTAGCGCGGCGTTTCGGCTCAGAATCGCATGATGCTGCGCGTATGCTTCGATTTTACTTTCAGGAAGTGAAAAAATTGGGTATATTCTGATATTCGTATTAGAATAATGATTTAACTTTTTTACTGCTATGTTCAACAATACCCCTTCTGCTGCTGACCTTCCATTTTTGACCGACGACGCCCCCCGCTGCTACCGCGATTTTAAAGGCGGTACCTGGAATCATGAAATTGATGTGCGGGATTTTATCCAGAAAAATTACACGCCCTTCACGGGGGATGGCCGCTTTCTGGCCGGGCCTACCGACAACACCCGCCTGCTTTGGGAGCAGGTGCTCATCCTGATGAAAGAAGAGCGCCGCAAGGGCGTGCTTGATGCCGATACCGAAGTGGTTTCGGGCATTACTTCGCACAAGCCCGGCTATATTGATCAGGAATTGGAGCGCATCGTGGGGCTGCAGACCGAGAAGCCCCTGAAGCGCGCCCTTATGCCGTTTGGCGGCTTCCGCATCGCCAAAAATGCGCTGGAGAGCAATGGGTATCAGATTTCTGAAGAAACTGAGAAGGCCATTACCGGCCTGCGCAAGACCCACAACGACGGCGTTTTTGATGCCTACACGCCCGAAATCCTGAAAGCACGGAAGAGCGGAATCGTTACCGGTCTGCCCGATGCCTACGCCCGCGGCCGCATCATCGGGGATTACCGCCGCGTTGCGCTTTACGGCACGGCCCGCCTCATTGCGGACAAGCAGGAGCAGCGCGCTTCGCTGGAAGCCGCGAGCCTGAGCGAAGAAATCACCCGCCTGCGGGAAGAGCTGGGCGAGCAGGTAAAAGCGATTCAGGAGCTGGAAGAAATGGCGGCGAGCTACGGTTTTAACATCAGCCGCCCCGCCGAAAACGCAACCGAAGCCGTGCAGTGGCTGTACTTCGCCTACCTCGGCGCCACCAAAGAGCAGAACGGCGCGGCCATGTCGCTCGGCCGCGTTTCTACCTTCCTCGACATTTATTTTGAGCGCGACCTTAGCGAAGGCACCCTCACCGAAGCCGGCGCACAGGAGCTGATCGACCATTTTGTGATGAAGCTCCGCATGATCCGCTTCATGCGCACGCCCGACTACAACGAACTTTTCTCCGGCGACCCCACCTGGGTTACCGAAGCCATCGGCGGCATGGGCGTTGACGGCCGTACGCTGGTGAGCAAAACCGCCTTCCGCATGCTGCAAACCCTGCACAATTTGGGTCCGGCCCCCGAGCCGAACCTCACGGTGCTGTGGAGCGACAAGCTGCCCGACGGCTTCAAAAACTTCTGCGCGGAAACCTCGATCCGCACCTCGTCGCTGCAGTACGAAAACGACGACCTGATGCGTGGCTACTGGGGCGACGACTACGGCATCGCCTGCTGTGTTTCGGCCATGCGCCTGGGCAAGCAGATGCAGTTTTTCGGTGCCCGTGCCAACCTCGCCAAGACCCTGCTCTACGCCATCAACGGCGGACGCGATGAGATCAGCGGTGAGCAGGTGGGTCCGATGCTTGCGCCGATTACCGGCGACCGCCTCACCTGGGATGAGCTCATGCCCCGCTTCGAAGCCATGAGCGAATGGCTGGCGCAGGTGTACATGAACGCGCTCAACATCATCCATTTTATGCACGACAAGTACTACTACGAGCGCCTCGAAATGGCCCTGCACGACCGCGATGTGATGCGGACCATGGCCTGCGGCATTGCGGGTCTTTCGGTAGTGGCCGATTCCCTCAGCGCGGTGAAGTACGCCGATGTGCGCATCATCCGTGATGCGCGCGGCCTGGCCGTCAATTTCGAAACCACCGGCGAGTTCCCGACCTTCGGCAACAACGACGACCGTGTGGACGGCATCGCGCGCGACCTGGTGAAGAGCTTCATGAACAAGCTTGCCAAGCAGCCGACCTACCGGAACGCCCTCCCCACGCAATCGGTACTCACCATTACCTCCAACGTGGTGTACGGCCTCAAAACCGGCAGCACGCCAGACGGACGCAAAAAAGGCGAGCCTTTCGCGCCGGGTGCCAACCCGATGCACGGCCGCGACCTGAACGGCGCCGTTGCGAGCATGATGAGCGTGGCCAAAATGCCGTACGAGTACGCGCAGGACGGCATTTCCTACACCTTCTCTATCATCCCCAAAGCGCTGGGGCGCAGTGAGGAAGACCGCGTTGGCAACCTCACCGGCCTGCTCGACACCTACTTCGGGGCCGGCGGACACCACATTAACGTGAACGTATTCGACCGCGAAACCCTGCTCGATGCCATGGAGCACCCCGAGCAGTACCCGCAGCTTACGGTACGCGTGAGCGGCTACGCGGTGAACTTCAACAAGCTCACCCGCGAGCAGCAGCTCGATGTCGTAACCCGGACCTTCCACGGCCAAAACTAAGGCCGGGTCCCGGTATCCTTCACCAATTCAGCACAAGGCAAGGCCGGGCAGGCTGCTCCCCGAAACGGAGCGGTCTGCCGGTCGCCCTGCTGCCAAGCACGCCACAAACCTGAACTGACATGGAAAATACGAGCGGCTACCTGCACTCGGTGGAATCGGCCGGTACGCTCGACGGGCCCGGGGTCCGTCGGGTGCTTTTTTTACAGGGCTGCCCCCTCAACTGCCTGTACTGCCACAACCCGGATGCGCGGCCCTTCCGCTGCGGGCAGAAAACCGATGCCTTCACGCAGCTGCGCGAAATAGCGCGCTACCGCGACGTTTTCCGGCGCACCGGCGGCGGCGTAACCCTCTCCGGCGGCGAACCGCTGAGTCAGCCGGCCTTCGTGAAAGCCATCTTTGAAGGCTGCAAGCGCATGGGCGTGCACACAGCCCTCGACACCTCCGGCTACACCGGCTGGCGCGCCGACGACGAACTGCTCGGCAACACCGACCTGGTGCTGCTCGACATCAAGCACATCCGTCCGGAAAACTACAAGCAGCTCACCGATGTGGCCCTGCAGCCCACCCTCGACTTTGCACAGCGGCTGGCCAATCTCGGCATCCCCGTGTGGCTGCGGCACGTGCTCGTGCCCGGCTACACCGATCACCCGGACTACCTGGCCGAACTCGCAGCCTTTGCGGCAACCCTGCCCAACATTGAGCGGGTCGAAATCCTGCCCTTCCACAACATGGGCCGCTACAAATGGGAGCAGATGGGCCTCAGCTATCAGCTGAACGACACCCCCGAGCCCGACGCTGCCGCTGTTGAAGCCGCCCGCAGCCATTTCAGCGCACACGGCATGCCGGTTTTCTGATTTTATTTTTTTGTATGATGAGGACGGCTTTTGTTTCGGGTGATGGCATCCCAAACCGAAACCCGCCCCGAGCGTTGCCCAAACCCTGATTTTAACCTTATCCCGACCTTGTTCTCTTTTCTTGACCGCAAACACACGGTTGCAGGCCCCGACCACAACCGCTGGCTGATCCCCCCGGCAGCCCTGGCCATACACCTTGCCATCGGGCAGGTGTACGCCTTCAGCGTATTCAACCTGCCGCTCTCGCAACTCATCGGCGTAACCGAATCGGCCCCGGCCGACTGGCGCCTCACCGATATCGGCTGGATCTTCTCGATCGCCATCGTGTTCCTCGGGCTTTCAGCCGCGCTCTTCGGGAAATGGCTGGAGCGCGAAGGTCCGCGCAAAGCGATGTTTTATTCCGCCCTGTGCTTCAGCGGCGGTTTTTTTGTTTCAGCCCTGGGCGTACACCTGCATCAGATCTGGCTGGTCTATCTCGGCTACGGCGTGCTGGGCGGTATTGGTCTGGGGATCGGCTACATCTCGCCGGTTTCTACCCTCATCAAATGGTTCCCTGACCGGCCGGGCATGGCTACCGGCATGGCGATTATGGGCTTTGGCGGCGGCGCGATGATCGGCTCGCCCCTGGCCGTGCGCCTGCTCGGCACCTTCAGCGGACCCGAAACCGCCGGCGTGTGGGAAACCATGCTGGTGATGGGCAGCATCTATTTTGTACTGATGATGATTGGCGTAGCCCTCGTGCGCGTGCCGCCTGACGGCTGGAAGCCCGCCGGCTATGTGCCGGTGAAATCGAGCAGCGGCATGATTACCTCCAACCATGTGGATGCCGACACCGCCCTCAAAACCCCGCAGTTCTGGCTGCTCTGGGTGATGCTCTGCGTGAACGTGACCGCAGGGATAGGCGTGCTGAGTCAGGCCTCGCCCATGATTCAGGAGATGTTCCGGCCGTCCATCACCGTAGCGGATGCCGCCCTGTTTGTGGCCCTGCTCAGCTTTTTCAACCTGATTGGCCGCTTCTTCTGGTCGTCGCTCTCCGATAAAATCGGCCGGCAGACCACCTACGGTATTTACTTCGGCCTCGGGATGCTGCTCTACGCCCTGGTGCCCTCCCTCGGGCGCTTCGATACCGCCTTTCTGTTTATTGCGGCTTTCGCCGTTATCATGACCATGTACGGCGGCGGCTTTGCGACCATCCCGGCCTACCTGCGCGACATGTTCGGCACCTTTCAGGTGGGCGCCATACACGGCCGCCTGCTCACCGCCTGGAGCACGGCCGGCGTGCTGGGTCCTGTGCTGATCAACTACCTGCGCCAATGGCAGATAGACAGCGGCGTAGCCCCGGCTGATGCCTACACCCTAACCATGTACATCATGGCCGCCCTGCTCGCCATCGGCTTCGCCTGCAACCTCGCCCTCAAGCCGGTAGATGCGAAGTACCATTTGAAGGGGTGATGGGGGTTGGGTGTAACGTAAACTTATTACTCTCCGGGCTTCAACCCTTTTTTACGACGAAAATTCTTCAGCTTAACCCTGGATTTCTTCTCCCGATCTTTGATATGCGCGTACAGCTTATCCAGGTCGTTGTCGAATTTCGCCAACAATGCTTCCCGGTTCTTCCGGACTTCTGATATGATAGGATCTTGTTCCATATTAGAAATATAATAATTCTTCAGGAGTACAAATAACCGGAAGTTCAATATCCCGGCTTTGGGCGAGTACTTCAAGTTTTGAACGAATGGATGCATTAGCAATGTGTCTAAAGTTCCAGGTTAATATATAGGCCATACGCTGGTCTTCTGCCACAGCTATATGAAGGGCGTCAAGTCGTGCTTTATCCGGAAATGGTGTGTTAGCGATCAAAAACTTCGCGAAATCCAATGCTTCGGCTGAAACTTCCAATTGAGGTATTTTTCTGATAACAGATAATCTTTTTTCCGCAGCTTTTGGGTCGCCCAACGATGCTTCCTCCTTAACAGGGTCCGATACAAATAACTAAAAATCTTTCTTCCGACTTTCCCACCACTGATGGGTAATTTGCTGCCGCCCGACAGTAATCAGATCCCTGGAAGGCATTCCGGTCAGATAGCTGATGACGGAGGTCTCAAGATAAACTTTAGGCTTCATGACAAAAAAATAAGCGTAAACTGTTTTTTGAAATGTAGGAGACAATTTGGGGTAGAACCGTTGAGGTTCTTTAATAAGCTAAATGAACTGGCAGAAAGACGGAAATGCGAAAAGTGATTTTCCTGCAGCAAGGCTCTGTTATGTAACGTTTTTCGTATATGACTTGGGGCCGTTTTCGAAGTATTTTCCTGGCGGCTTGCACCATGCCGACAGGATAGCACAAAGCTTTAATTCACCACTTTACCTGCCATACGTTCTATACGTTGTTACCTGCTGACTCTTTTCATTTTTTCTTTCAGTTCCTCAATCGTGTATGGTTCTTTTCGTTTATGAATCATTGCGTGACAGTTCGGGCAAACAGGTCTTAAATCCTTAACCGGGTCAATTTTATATTCCTTTCCAATTTCCGCTACTTGCCTTAAATGGTGAACGTGAATAAAGTCTTTACCTAATTCTCCGTATTCATTTTCAAAGTTAAATTTGCAAACTGAACAAGAAAGTCCGTAGTGGTCAATACAAGTTTTTCTGGCAAATGGATTTCGTTCATATTTTGTCACTAAAACCTGATTTGGCGTTCCCTCTGTATAAACTTTTTGTTCATCTTTCTCAGTCTCTCTGAATGGATTGTGCCTGATTCCCTGAGTTGTCAAAAAGTCGAACCATACGGCTTCTAATTCTTCAGTAAGTTCCGGGTCAATTTCAATCCCTGAAGATTGTGGTGTCCAATTTATTTTTGCTAAGTTTCCTTGATTTAACCTGTCGAGACTTAAAATCGGATCTCTATCAGGATTTAAGATTGCTTCAAAGTCAATCATTACACGATTTACTAATCTGTCTTCTCCGCTCCAATGTTTTGATAAAAATGGTGGTGTCGCCACAAATCCGGCAGCCATTATTCCTTTTGGCTCTTCTCCAAGTCGCATTAAAAATGCTCTGTCTCCTGGTTGAATTTTTCGATGACTTAATACGCTCCATTTTTCAGTAGCTCGACCTGTTTGTTCAATTTGGTCAATGCTCTGTTCAAGAGTTGTCCAATTCCATTTCTTAGGGTTCCACGCAAAAAGGAATGTTTTCATATTGTTATGGTTTCTTTAGTTTGCGGGTAACGAGGAGCCTACCGCCATTCATCTCGGAGCTTTTTTTGATGCTCTAAAGGATCAATATCTGCCTTTAATGTCCCGGCAAGCTTCATAAGCGCTTTATTTGGACGCTGCCCTGATGCTTTGCGTAGGATTTTGGCTATCTCAGATTTTGAATCTTCTTTTTTAATTATGGTAGCCATGATGTGGTGATGTTTTACGATCTGAATCTAATTGCTGATGTGAATAACAAGGTGGCTAATTAACCCTTGTGAGGGTGAA
>JAFIET010000077.1 GCA_020832405.1 Balneolales bacterium | reverse complement strand
CGATCTCTATACCCTCAAAACTTTAAATCAAGATGTGGTTTGTAGGGGGGATACAAACAGACCACTTAGTAAGCAGTCAGGCGCTCAATGGCGTTGGTAACATCGGCATCGTTCGGAAGCAGATAATCTTCGTAAGGAGCGGCGAAGCCGATGGGCGCAAATTTGGCCGCAACCCGAACGATAGGCGCGTCGAGCGACTCAAAGCAGTGATCGGCAATCTGAGCAGAAATTTCCGCCCCAAAGCCGAGAAACTCATAATCTTCGTGCAGCACGAGTACGCGGTTCGTTTTCTTTACAGAAGTGTGAACCGTTTCGGCATCGTAAGGCACAATGGTACGCAGGTCAATCACTTCAATTTCGACCCCTTTTTTGGCGTAGGCCTTGGCAGCATTAAGCGCTTTTTGCACCAGCGCACCGTAAGTTACAATGGTGAGGTCGGTGCCTTCACGTACTACGCTTGCCTTGCCGATGGGTACCAGAAAATCTTTACCAGGCTCGGGCCGGCGTGCAAAACCCTGACGGTACAGAAACTTGTGCTCAAGGTAAATTACCGGATCTTCGCCACGGATGGCGGTTTTGAGCAGGCCTTTCGCATCAGCTGCGTTCGACGGCATCACAATTTTATAACCGGGGATGTGTCCGAATGTAGCTTCGATATTCTGGCTGTGGCAAAGCCCGCCGTGAATGTAACCGCCGCATGGAACCCGGATAACCATCGGGTTTGCAAAATGGTTGTTTGAGCGGTACCGAAGCACCGGCACCTGATTCCGCAGCATTTGCATGGCGGGCCAGATGTAATCGGCAAACTGAATTTCCGGCACCGGCTTAAAGCCTTTGATGCTGAGTCCGCAGGCGGTTCCGATAATCGAAGCCTCCGCAATCGGTGAATTGTAACAGCGGTTTGAGCCGAAGGCATCCGTGAGGCCGCGGGTTGCCGTAAACACGCCGCCTTTTCCGCCTGCAACATCTTCCCCGAAAACAATCACGCGCTCATCGCGCTCCATTTCTTCATAGAGAGCATGGTTGATGGCATCAACCATTACAATCGGCTCACCGGAGGGTTCTTCGGTTTCGTATGCAAGGTCTGACTCTCCCTCATAGAGCACGTGGGTAACGGCATCCTCAGGCTTGGGATCCTCCTGTGCCATGCACCATTTGGTGTCCTCATCAACCTGCTGTTTCACATCGGCAAAAAGCGCATCAATTTCATCCTGCGTGATGATTTTGGCCTTCATCATCTGTCTGGAAAGCTTGGTGATAGGGTCGTGGGCCTTATCGGCTTCCAGATCTTCAGCGCTGCGATATTTGCGGTGATCATCAGAGGAAGAATGCGGCAGCAGCCTAACCACATGCGCGTGTACCAGCGCCGGACCTTTACCGCTGCGGGCATGGGCTACTGCCTTTTCCATAGCTGCATAGGCGTTCAGGTAATCGGTACCGTCACACTCGATTATTTCCAGGTTTTCAAAACCCTGCACTGTTTTGGAGATAGATTTATTGCTCGTTTGCTCGTGCACCGGCACGGAGATTGCAAATTTGTTGTCCTGCACCACAATTACGGCAGGCACCTTATCACGGGTTGCCCAGTTAAGCAGCTCAAAGAAAGAGCCCTCAGAAGTGCCGCCGTCGCCGGTTGAGATGTACACAACCTCGTCATCTCCCAGAAACTTAATCGCCTGAGCGATGCCCAAACCCGGCAGGAATTGCGCACCAAGAGCGCTGTTCACCGATACAATATTGAGCTCACGGCTGTTAAAGTGAGAGGGCATCTGCCTGCCCGCGCTTGTGTCGGTCATTTTTGAAAGATGGGCTGAAAGAAGCTGCCTCGCCGTCATCCCCATCGTAAGTGCGAACGACATATCACGATAATAAAGCATACCCCAGTCTTTACGGGGGATCATGTTACGGCCCGCCGCAACCTGAATCGCCTCATGACCGGACCCCCCAATATGGAAGAAGCCCCTTCCCTGTTTCAGCAGGGTCAGCATCTTGTCATCAAGACGACGTGACAGCATCATGGTACGAAGTGATGCTGTCAGGTGGTCTTTGGAAAACTTCTTGATAGATGCAGATCTGATTTTGAACGCAGAGTCTGCAGGAACCAGCTGTGTGGTGCCGTTTAGGGTTTCAACACTCATGAAATTTATAGTTAATGATAAGTTGACTGATCATAATATGACTTATTAAAAATACGCTTTTCAGGCCTGTTATCCCAAAAAGCGGAAAGGTTTTTACAGGCTTGTAACGGCTCTTACGGCCCGGAAAACCGCTTCCAAAAACCTTCTAAGCTGCTGCTTGGCTGTTTTTTATGGCTGCCCCGCCTGCTGCCTGTATTCAGGCTGTTTTATGCGTGCTGAGCAGCAATCTTTTACCGTAACCACGCATGTAGCATACCGGCCACATACCGGGTGAAAGCATCTGGGGAGTAGCAGCGGTTAAATATTCCGGCGATAGATGCGGTACGTCTTTTCGCGCCAACCGCCTATTTTTTCGGCTACGCGAATCATGTCGGTGTTTGTCTCCAGCAGCCAGCTCAGTTCAGATGCGTTGTAGCCTTTAGCCAGCCCTTTCACAATCGCTTCACGGTGAAGCAGGGCGTCAATACCTTTTCCCCGGTATTCGGGAATCACACCCATAAGGGCTGTACGTATGCGGTTTATTTTCCGCTTGTGCCAAAGTAGCTTAAAAATACCAAAGGGGAGCAGGCGCCCGTTGCGCAGGTGCCTGAAAGCCTGATTCATATCGGGCAGTGCTACCGAAAAACCAACAGCCTTGCCCTTAATTTCGGCAATATGCGCAATATCTTTATCGAGAATCAGCTTAAGGTCTTTGGCAATATGCCTGAATTCTTCCTCCCCGACCGGGCTGAACCCCCAGTTGTCTTTCCAGGCCTGATTAAAAATATCCCGGATGATGCGAATCTCTGAATCAAAATCAGACAGCCTCACCGGCCGTATCTGAAGGTCAGGCATGCGCTTGCGCACAATCTGCTCGGCACGGTTTATGCGGTCTAAGGCAACATTCTTTTCATCTACCACATAGGCAAAAAGATCGATCTCTTTTTCCAGTCCGGCCTGTTTGAGCAGGCCGTCGTAGTACTTTTTGGTCCAGGGCATCATAATGTAAGGCTCGGTTTCGTGCCCGTCAACCAAAAGCCCGAGTTCATACATGAAACCGGGATTTATGGGGCCTATCATTTTATTCATCCCCCTTTCCTGCAGCCAGTCGGTTGCTACTTCAACGAGCAGCTTTGTTGCATAGGCATCGTTGCGGCATTCAAAGAAACCAAAAAAACCGGTCTGCTGCTTTTGATAAGCATTCCATGAACGGTTGATGAAAACGGCAATACGCCCGCAAACCTGATCATTTTTCTCTGCCAGAAAACAGGCATGCTCTACGTCGGCAAAATATGGATTTTTGGATGCATCGAGCAGATCGCGCTGCTGAATATACAGCGGCGCGATCCAGTTCTGATCACTTGCGTAGTGCTCGTAGGGGAATTGTAAAAAAGCCTTCATTTCTGAAGTCCCTGATACATACCTGACCCCGTACATCGATTTGTCCATATCTGATGGCGGTGATGTAAGAATCGCTGATGAAGGATCCAAAATGTTAAGCGTTATGCTTCAACAAGAGAATGACCGTTGGTATCAATAATGCCGTGCTTCACACCTATGGTATAGAAAGCTTCAAGGATGGCATCAAGCTGATCATCTGTGTGCGTTGCACTGTAACTCGTACGGATCAGAGACTGCCCCTGCGGCACTGCGGGAGGTACAACTGCATTTGCATACACACCAGCTTCAAACAAATCTTTCCAAAACCTGAAACAGTCCATCATCTCACCGATAACTACCGGAATAATGGGTGTGCTGCTCGTCCATACATTGAAGCCGAGCTTACGAAGCCCTTCTCTCATGTAATTTGAGATGTATTCAAGCCGGTCAAGGCGCCAGGTTTCCGTTTTCAGGATTTCAAGGGCTTTAAGTACCGTTGCCGCATTGGCAGGCGGCATGGAAGCACTGAAAATATGAGCAGGCGAATTGTGTCGGATATACTCAATCACAGGCCGCTCGCCAACCAAAAAGCCGCCGAGAGAAGCAAATGATTTGGAAAAAGTGCCGCTGATAAGGTCCACTTCATCATTCAGTCCGAAAACCGATCCCGACCCGCGGCCGCCGTCGCCGATTACCCCGATTGCATGCGCATCATCGAGGTACAGGCGGGCACCGTATTCCTTGGCAATCTTTACCAGCTCCGGCACATTCGCAAGCTGACCCGACATCGAAAAAACACCGTCACTTACAATGATTTTTCCGGCATCCGGGTTGGAGCGGTCAAGCAGTTTGCGCAGCATATCCATATCATTGTGCGCAAAACGATAGGTTTTGGCATTGGATACAAGCGTACCAACTACGATACAGGCATGGTTGTCTTTATCAGAATAAATTTCGTCGTTTCGCTGTGCAATGGTCTGAATTGCACCTTCATTGGTCTGATAGCCTGTAGAAAACAGCACACAGGCTTCTTTATTCATAAAATCTGCGAGCTTATCTTCGAGCTCAAGGTGCAGGTCAAGCGTTCCGTTAAGGTAACGTGAACCGGTACAGCCTGTACCGTAACGCGTAATCGCATTCTGAGCCGCTTCTATCAGGCGCTGATCATTGGTTAATCCAAGATAATTATTTGAGCCAGCCATAATTACTTTGCGGCCTTCAATAACAACTACAGTCCCATCGGTTTCTGTCAGCGGTTTGAAATAAGGGTATAGCCCCAAGGCCTTTACTTCATCGGCCTTGGTGAAATTAAATGCTTTCGAAAAAATATCTGCTTTTTTCTTGTCCGTATGGGTACGACTCATACTTTGAGAGTTAAAATCTTAATAATAAATCAATCTGTAATATACTTACTTCCCGTGTTTGTTCAAACCAAAGGAAAGCCGGCAAATTAAGCGCCAAACCGAAGTTTTTGCCGAATCAAACCCGCACTGCTATAAAGTCTGAACACCGTTAAGAGCGTTCACCGGTGTACACAAATTTTGACAGGTGTTTTATGTAGGCTTTCGAGACGGCCTCCCAGCTGAACCGGCTTTGCACATATTCGCGTGCCCGCACCGATAGCTGATCAAGCTCCTCTGCCATCACACGGTCTATCGTTTGAGCAAAAGCACCGGCATCAAGCTCCGGTATACGATATCCGTTAACGCCTTGTTCGATCACATCCCTGATTCCTTCAATATCGCTTGCAATAGCAGGCGTACACCTAATGTTGGCTTCGAGCAGTACTACCCCAAAGCCTTCCATATCACCGGGTACCCTGATGTTAGGCATAATAAACAGATCAGCTGCTGAGTAGGCTACTTTGAGCACCTCATCTTCCTGCCTGCCGTCGAAATGCACTTTTGCGCTTTGCCCGCTCTCCTGAATCGCCCGCCTGATGGCCGCTGCCTCATTTCCGTCTCCTATAATCACATACAGTACGTCAGTTTCCAGCTTTGGCAGTATTTCGCGAATAAACCACTCATGCCCTTTGCGCTTTATCAACCGGCCTACGGTGAGCAGTATCCTTCGGTTACCGGCCTGTATTCCGAGTGCCTGCTCAAGCTGCTGCCGGGCCTGGGTTTTGTTAACAGCCTCGGGCAGATCCCGCACGTCAAAACCGTTAGGCAGCACCTGCGATTTGCTTTCTTCAAGCCCTCTCCTGATGCACTCATCCCGGGTGGCAGAGCTCACCGATATCACCCCGTCGAGGCAGGCAAACACTTTCCTGAGCAGCCACTGATAAATGCCCACACTCAGCGTAACATCGTGCCCGTGCGAAATACTGACCATCGGAACCCGGATCCGCCGCCGCAAAAAGTAGCCCAGCGTACCGGTTACCATAGAGGAAAAAAGGATGATGTCGGGCTTGTCGCGCTTCACCCGGGCCGGCAAAAACAAAAAGAGCCGCAGCAAAAACAAAAAGGTCTTCACCCCGATAAAGCGCCAGCCCGTCTCCATGGTGATCTCCTTCAGCTCAATTCCCGCATTGGCAGCCAGTTCATTTGTCAGCTGAAGGCTCACACGCTGCATCCCGCCGATGTTTTTCAGCACAGCCTGCTGCGGAGGATGCAAATGTGATATGTACAGTATCTTCAAACCGGGAATTGGTGAGTTTCAGGAGGAACTATGCTGCAGGATGTTTTCGGCCGTGTTTCTTCGGCCCTTCGGCTTACAATCCTGCGCTATTATGGCGGTCAGGGATAATAAACAGGTTGCAGCGATATTGAAAGTGCCGTATCTCAATTTTAATTCAGCTGCCCCCGGCTGCTTTCATGCTTTCAGCCGGTGATCGGCAATTACCGCTTCATAGGTTTCGGTGAGGCCTTCCATCACCCGGCTCCAGCCGAACGTGAGGGCCCGCTCTCTTGCCTGTGCCGACATATCAGCCCGCAGGGCACTGTCGGCGGTAAGCCGGAGGATGCCTTCGGCAAAAGCACCGGCATCACCAACCGGCAGTATGTAGCCGGTCTTATCGTGCAGCACAATCGATTTGCTCCCAACCGCATTCGCGACCAGAGCCGGTACGCCGCTGCTCATCGCTTCCAGCGTTACGTTTCCGAAGGTTTCGGTATCCGATGGAAAAACAAAAATATCGGAACTCGCATAAATCTCAGCCAGCGCTTCCCCGAAAGCAAAGCCGGTGAAAACCGCGCCCGGCAGCTCCTGTGCCATCTGCTCACGTGCAGGGCCCTCGCCGCCCACCAGCACCTTGATTTTCGGATTCGCTGCCTGTGCTTTTTTCACGGCATCAATAAAAGTGCGCGGATCTTTTTCCCATACAAGCCGCGAAATGTAGCTCACAACCACATCATCCTTCGCAAAACCCTGCTGCTCACGAAAGGCCTCACTGCGGCGGACCGGGCTGAAAAGCTCCGTCTCCACTCCCCGCGACCACAGCCCGACTTTCTTCGCGTCAAGGCCGTTGCGCAGCAGGTACTCATTCATCGATTCGGACGGAGAAACAACCACGTCACAGCGGTCATAAAACCACTTCAGGTATTTCCAGAGCAGGCCTTCGAGCACATCGAGACCGTAATACTTCAGGTAGCTGCTGAAGTGCGTGTGATACGAAGAAAGCACCGGAATCCGGTTGCGAAGGGCAAACCGAAGAGCCGCAAGCCCCAGAAAATCAGGCGTCGCAATATGGATGAGGTCAGGCCGGAAAAGCTCAATTTCATGCCGTAAAACTTCAGGCAAAAAAAGGGAAACCCGGTACTCCGGCCGCCCCGGCGCCGGTACAGAAGGCACTTCCACGAAGGTTCCGGCCGGCTCTATTGCCCTGCTGCTGATATCAGGCCCGAAAACCATCACCTGAAACCCGCGCTCTTCCGTAAGATAGCGTACCAGCCGGTTCAGTGTAAGCGATACCCCGTCTTTAATATGGACATAGTTGCCCGTGAATAATGCAATTTTCATGAATGCTTAGCTAAATGATTGCCGGCTTACCAGCGGCTTTTCGTGATGAACAGCTCCGGTCTGAAGCTAATCCCTGCGGCTCCCCCTGCCCCTGAGCCTGTTTTGCCGGCTGTCTGCATAAGCTTACGGGCATTTCTTAAGGGTTTGAGCTGCTTTTTTTCGTACCTTCAGAAGCTGACTAAAATACGCAGTTTTCACTTCTATATGAAAGTATTCGTAACCGGCGCCACCGGATTTATTGGCTCTCACCTTGCCGACGCCCTGCTTGAAGACCCGCAGAATGAGGTGCGCTGCCTTGTTCGCACTGAGCTCAAATGGCTTCGCGATAAGGGCATTATTCCCGTTAAGGGCGACCTGCACGACCTGCCTGCCCTCAAAAAGGGCCTCGAGGGGGCCGATGTGGTCTTCCATCTTGCCGCACTCGTGAAAGCACCCAAACCCGAAATCTTCTTCCGCACCAATGTGGAGGCCACCGAAAACATCATCCGGATGGCACAAAAAGCCGGCGTGCCCAAAATGGTGATACTCTCCTCCCTTGCCGCGGCCGGCCCGAGCTTCCAAAAACCGGTAACAGAAGCCGACCCCATGCTGCCGGTAAGCATGTACGGGCAGTCCAAAAAAGACATGGAAGAAATGATTCACCGCGTTGCCGGCCCTAAGGATTCCATAACCATCCTGCGGCCGCCGGCCGTTTATGGCCCGAGGGAAGAGCAAATCCTGTCGTTCTTTCAGATTGCAAGCCGCGGTATCTGCCCCATCGTAGGCAGCGGCGCTACCAACCGCATTTCCATGGTGCATGTAGATGATGTGGTTCAGGGCCTGATGCTCGCCTGGAACCAAACCAAAACCGGCGTGCACACCTATTTCGTCTCCGGGCCGGAAGTGTACACCTGGAACGAGATCAAAGATGCCACCGCACAGGCACTCGGCAAAAAACTCATCACCCTGCCGCTGCCGCCGAAAATCGTGACCCTCGTTGGTGCCCTAACCGAATCCGCCGCCGGCCTTATCGGAAACTACCCGATGATGAACCGCGACAAAGCCAAAGAAATGACCCTGCAATGGACCTGCTCCATCCGTAAAATTCAGCAGGAACTGGGCTTTAAGCCCGTTTACGGCATACGCGAAGGCCTCGAAGATACCATCAGCTGGTACCGCCGGCACCGCTGGCTGTAACACTCCGCGCAAAAGGTGCAGGGCCATGGGGCTGCCACCCCTTATTCCGTTTCCCATGTATTTCCCGCAATGCAGCTTCGCCGGCTACGTTTAGCCGGAGTCAGTCCGAACATCCTTACACAACACAACACGATCCCCGCCTGCTGCAAGCGCAAGCGCAGGCAAACCCGAAATTCTATTATTGGACTTATTCACATCAGAATGCCAAAATTAACTGCTTCTACCTGCCTGTTTTTCACCTTAGCGCTGCTCACCTGCCTTAGCAAACCGGCACAGGGCCAAAGCGAACAGGTGCTGGTCCACGATATCTCCACCCTCATGGAAATCCCCGGGCTCGAGTCGGTAACGGCCTCCGAAACCCATCTCTACGCCCTCTCTTCTGAAGACGGCCTGGTTGTGTTTCGCGTACATGCCGATTCCCTGCAGTGGCTCTACAGCTCGCAGGGCATGCAGCGGCGCGGCAACCGCCTCACCTCCGATGTGCGCTTCGCCTACCTCACCGGCTCCAACAGCCGGCTCACCATAGTGGAACCTACCTCCGTGCTCGGGGTGTACTCCTCCACAACCCTGCCGGCTGCGCCCGTAAGCCTGGCACGTGTGGGCGATTTTCTTTTTATGGGGATGGAAACCCCCGGGCTTTTCCGGCTCTCCCTTGCCACACCCGAAGCCGTTGATGAGCGGCCCGTTCAGCTCGCGCTGCCACAAACGGGCCGGAACCGCGTCTCTGCTGTGCGGGCTTTTCAAAACACCCTGCTCGTACTCACCGCAAACAACAGCCTGCATCAGTTTCGGGTGCAGGAGAGCGGCGAGCTGCAGCATCAGCGGAGCTTTCAGTTCGGCCCCGCCATCAGCAACTTGTTTGTGATCGACGGCCGCCCGCTGCTTACAGGGGCCGAGGGCACGGTTTATGCCCTCAGCGCTGAAGGTGATCTCAACACCCTGTTCCGCATAGACGGCGCCGTTGATGAACTGAAGTTCTGGCAAGGCCGCTACCTCATCCGCACCCGCACCGGGCAGCTGTGGCAGGCCCGCGAAGGTGGTCAGGCTCAGCTCATCCGCCGCGACACCGCACCCGGCAACTTAATGGCCCTCAGCAAGGGGCAGCTTTGGCTCACGGAGTTTAATCAGCTTGGCCGCATGCAGTTCGAAGAGCGGCCCGTATCAGAAATCCGGCAATCCCCCGTACCCGGGCAGCCCGGCCGGCTGAAGCTCAGCCCCATACCCGATCAGCTTACACACTTCCCGCGCCCGGTGCTACTGCCTCTCACCTTCGAACATGAAATTAAGCCGGAACAGGTCCGCTTTCAGCTGCAAACGAGTGCCGGCGGGGCAAGCATACGCGATCAGGGCTTCCTGTGGCAGCCGGCTTCCCGCGATGTGGGGCGGCAGCAGTTCACCATTATTGCAAGCACCCCCGACGGACAAACCGACAGCGTCACTTTCGAAATCGAAGTGAGGCCGTTCAACACCCCGCCCCGCTTCAATCAGGTAAGGCCGCTCTCTATCCCCGTTGGCGAAACCTTCAGCCTGCCGCTGCGGGCAACCGACCCCGACGGCACCGACTCCGACCTGATCCGCTACCTCGCCGCCGACCTGCCCGACGGCGCCGTGCTCAACGAGCGCACCGGCCTCATCACCTGGACCCCCACCCGCCGGCAGGAAGGGCAGCACCGCTTTCAGGTCATCGCCACCGATCAGTTCGGCGCAGCTACGCAGATGAACGTAACCATCACCGTGCTGCAGCTCAGCAGAGAGTGAAACCCGCCTTATGAAAACTTCTCGCTGAGTTACCGGCTTTTCGCTTGCCCGATCCCCGTCACCCGCAGGCCGGCTCCCCGATTATGCGGGCCTCCGTTTTTTTGGGAGAAACCCCGTGGGCATCACGGTCTTTCGTGCTTGTGAAAGATCCCAAATCAACGGCTTGCGCCCAGCTTTTTTTGATTCGGAGCTTTTAAAAAATCATCCCCCGAAATTAAACAAAATGAACGCTCTCCGGGATTGAACACATAGCAAACACAGCAGGCATTTCGCCCGCGCTGCTTCAGCCGCTGCTTTTGCCCGATTATCGCACAGCTAAAGATCTCTATCCAACCGACTCCGAAGGAGTTACCTAACTACAGAAAAACAAACGCCTCACAAGATAAACACCCCGGAAAGGGTCGGATAATTTTTACATTCATCCCGGCAGAAACACAAAAACTTGAAACGCAACGACCCGCACGGAAGCTTCATCCCTGCAACTCACCCCATTCATCCTTTCGAAATCTGACATTTACCATTCATCCGCATGATATCTTCGCAGGAGCAAATCCATCCGAATCACTTTGCAGAACCACTGCTAAGCTGGTACGACGCCAGCAAACGGGAAATGCCCTGGCGCGATTGCGGAGATCCGTACCGGATTTGGGTATCAGAAATCATGCTGCAGCAAACCCGCGTTGATCAGGCTACGCCCTATTTTCACCGCTTTCTCGGGCACTTCCCAACCCTCGAAGCCCTCGCTACCGCCAACCGGCACGAAGTGCTGATGGCCTGGGAAGGCCTGGGCTACTACAGCCGCGCCCGCAACCTGCACGATGCCGCCAAAACGGTACTCAGCAAACACGGCGGCGTCTTCCCCCAAACCTACCACGAAATCCGCGCCCTGAAAGGCATCGGCCCTTACACCGCAGCCGCGGTGGCGAGCATCGCCTTTGGCCTGCCGCACGCCGTGATGGACGGGAACGTGATCCGCGTGCTCAGCCGCTACTTCGGGATACAGGAGGATGTAAGCCTGCCCGCAACCAAGGCTCAGATTCAGCAGCTGGCCGACGGCCTGCTCGATACTGCCCGGCCCGGTGACTTCAATCAGGCCGTGATGGAACTCGGGGCAACGGTCTGCACCCCAAAATCGCCCCTATGCGCGGGCTGCCCGCTCAGCACGGGATGCGTGGCATACAAAACCGGGAAAACCGCGGAACTCCCTTTCAAGGCCCCAAAAAAGAAAATCCCGCACCATCAGATCGTGGTCGGGATTTGTGTGGATGATGAGGACCGAATCCTCATCGCGCTGCGTCCGGAGGACAAAATGTTAGGCGGGCTGTGGGAATTTCCCGGCGGCAAGGTTGAAGCCGGCGAAAGCCGGAAAGAAGCCCTCATCCGCGAGCTGAAAGAAGAGCTGGGGGTTGAAGTGATGCCGGGCCTGCGGCTGTGTGAAGTAAAGCACGCCTATACCCATTTCAAAATTACCCTCAATGCCTGGATCTGCCGCATCAAAACCGGCGAACCCGAACCGCGCCCCAAAGCCAGCAAAAAACTCCGCTGGATTACGAGCTCAGAACTCACCGAATACCCCTTCCCCAAAGCCAACCGAAAAGTAACCGAAGCCCTGCAAACCTGGCTGGAAAACCGGAGGAAGGCCTGAAGGCTAAGCCTTTGGCAGGAGACCGGCCGAATGCCGTGCTGCACGGAAAGCATTTATGCCAAATCCGGCTTGGTTCAATTCACACGTACGCCGGCGAGCACACTGCGGATAATGGTCTCCACGTAGGCATTTTTATCGACCTTCACGTCAATACGACCGGAATTCATCAGGGAGATGCCACCGTGCAGGGTGGATAGAATCACGTTGGCAACAAGGCGGGAATCGTGCGGTTTAATCAGATTCTGCTGCTGACCCTGCTCAAGGGTGTGCCGGATCATATCAATATTTCGCCTCGCCTTGCGGTATTTTTCAACGGGATACCGCTGCATGTGCTTGGGGTGAAGCTGGAACATGATTTCGTAGTACTCCGGGTTCTCCATGCCGAAGCGCACAAATTCCCGGCACAGGGTCTCGAGAACCGCAAAGGGATCTCCGTTGGCTTTAACAACCGGATGCTGACTTAAAGCTTCATACAACAGGTCGAATCCTTCTTCAATGAGGGCATGCAGCAGGTCGTCTTTATTCTTAAAGTACAGGTAGATACTCGTTGCACTAAAGCCAACACTTGAAGCAATTTTACGCATCGACATGCGGTCAAAACCCTCCTCAAGCAGCATTTTCCGACTAACAGTCAGAATGTTTTTCCTCAGATTGCTGCCCTTATCCTCGCCATCACGCTTCATAAAAAAATCTTTCAGTCTTAATCTGTGTTTATTGAGCGCATAATGTAACACAAAAAGACCTTCCAAGGAAAAACTAAAAAATCGCGGCCCATCTGCTTCGCCCGCGTACTATTAGCAGGTGTAATCTGTCGAAGGATATTCCCTTACAAAATGCTTCGATAAGTTAGCTGGCAGGGTTTTGGGAGATGGGGGCTTTTGGCTGTTAGCTATTAGCTTTTGGCTTTGGGGTGCCGAAGCGGACTTCTTGACACCCTTCTCGGTACATCTTCATATACCTGCCCGCAAATCGTTTTTCAACACAAAGGACACAAAGCATGCCACAAAGTTCGCAAAGGGTTTGTTCTTCATAAACTTACCAGCTGCGGTAAGCGATCAGCGGCACGATCCTGCTCCTTAGCTCATCCTGAAATGAAACACCTCATCAAGCACTGCTTCAATGCGTGCAAACTCTTCAATCGTCAGGTTACTGCCGCTTGGCAGGCAAAGCCCGTTTTCAAAGAGCCAGTCGCTCACACCGCTGCCAAAATACGCATTCCTGTCAAACAGCGGCTGCATGTGCATTGGCTTCCAAAGCGGGCGCGCCTCAATATTTTCAGCTTCAAGTGCAAGCCGCAGGCTTTCGCGGGTAATACCACCTGATTCCTCCGGAATCACAACTATGGTCGTAAGCCAGCGGTTGCTGAAATATCCTTCGGGCTCCTTCAGAAAATAAACTCCCGTCGGTGAACTGTTGCGGATTTGAACCCGTCCGTTTTCAGCAATGGCATCCAGCCAGGTTTCACCCAGCTTACGGAAATACCAGTCATGGTTGGCCCGGCGAGCCTGTACCCGATCCGGAAGCACCAGCATCTGCCCCCTGCCGATACCGGCCACCACATTGCTCATGCGGTAGTTATAGCCCTGCTGCGTGTGTTCATAGTGCGGGGCATCATCCCGCGCCTGCGTAGCCAGAAAACGGGCCTGACGGATAAGTTCCTCATCGTCCGAAATGATAGCTCCGCCTCCGGATGTCGTAATTATTTTATTCCCGTTAAACGACAGGGCCGCAGCACGGCCGAATGTGCCGCAATGCTTACCGCCGATATGTGAACCGAGCGATTCCGCAGCATCCTCAAAAACGGGAATATCATAGCGCTGTGCTATTTCCGTAATCGCCCCCACATTGGAGGGCATTCCGTACAGGTGTACCGGAACGATAGCACCAATCCGCCTGCCTTTGTTTTTCAGGGCAACAATGGCTTCTTCCAGCTTTGCAGGACACATATTCCAGGTGTCAAGTTCGCTGTCAATAAATACAGGTTCAGCTCCCTGAAGTAAAATCGAATTTGCAGTTGCCACAAACGTAAAGGACTGACACATAACTGCATCTCCGGCTTTCACGCCAAGCAGCCGCAGGCCTATATGAATGGCCGCAGAGCCGGAGCCCAGTACAGAACAATGCTTCACTCCGGTAAATGCACGCAGATCATTTTCAAAACCGCTGATATGCGGACCAACGGGGGCGATCCAGTTTGTATCAAAGGCTTCTTTTACAAACTCTTTTTCTTTTCCGCCCATGTGCGGGGAGGACAACCATATTTTTGGGACTGACATCTGAGGCAGATTGGCTTTAAGTATTCGTATATCGTATGATAGGTGGGGTTTCCGTTAGCCGGAACTAATAATTTTGAAATGAAGATAAGGGATTTTGCGCTAATTTTATTCCTAATACAGAAATTACGTTTAGTAGAAATTACGTATGTTTAATCGGAATAACATTTAAGCGGCGAGTTGTCTGCCAGGTTGTTCTGTATTTTCGTAAAACCGGCAACCGGGGTGTAAATGATTTTTGGGTACCGTTATGGGACAGCTGCTCAGCAGTTTCTGCGGCTAAACCTGTAGCCGATGTATTCTTTAACTGACAATTCCAAAAGATCCACATTTCTACCGGATGGTCTCAGGCCGCGCCACCAGCGGTTTGGCGGCTCGGGAGATTTTCGGTTCAGGTATGCAGCAGGTGCGGCAACAGGCAGACTGCCGTTTTGTTCAAAAAGCATTACAGCACGCCGCTGATGGATGGCCGAGCTTGATACAAAAACCGTTTGCCCGCCACCAAAAGCTTCACGGAAAGCACGCGCTTCACCACAGGTGTTGCGGGGCTTATGAAGCCTTGAAATACGACCGTCAGGAACACCCAGCGAAACCGCCGCCTGAGCCAGGGCCTCGGCCTGCGTCATCTGACCTTCATGCCCGCCGGCAGAAGTAACCAGCCGCACCGGCAACCCGCGCGCGTCAAGTGCCCTGTACAAACGAATCGCTTCGGCCAGCCGCATCATAACCGTCTCGCTCAGCCGCTGTGTAGGTCCCAGCCTCGGATCAGTAGAATGCCCCGCTCCGAGCACCATCACAAAAATGCTGTCCCGCCCGGAAGCCTCAAACTGTGCACTAATCTCATCGAGCCTTACATCGGTTACCACAGGGAAACGATTTTCCAGGGTATCGGCCAGATAACCGGGAATCCAGGGAAGGCCATACAGAAACAGCAGCACAACAAACAGCAGCAGACAGCGCTTCGCCCAAATAAAACGGTTTATAAACAGCAGCAGTAAACCGGTCAGAAACAGCAAAAGCAGCTGCGTACCGGGCTGAAGCAGGGAGTAAATAAACCTGAGAACAGATTCAATCAAAATCTAAAGACAATTTCGGGTTTCGGGTT
>JAFIET010000076.1 GCA_020832405.1 Balneolales bacterium | reverse complement strand
TTTGAGAAAAAAGTGAAGGAACTCATCCTGAGGCATCTGGGCAATACCAGCCTGACCACACAGCTGATAGCCGATTCGCTGTACATCAGCCGGGCACAGCTCTACCGGAAATGGGAAAAGGTTGAATCTGTGCCGCTCAACAAATACATCACCAAAACCAGAATTCAGGAAGCCTGCCAGCTAATGACCAGCGAAGGCTATTCGGTTTCCGATGCTGCAAATGCGGTGGGCTATCAGCATGCAAGCTATTTCTCAACCGTTTTTCGGAAGGAGACAGGAGAAACCCCTACGGAATGGCTTCAGAAGCAGGCTTCCGTAAACCCGTAAAACTGAACCGGCAGCTACGGCAGATGAACAAGCCACTGATTCCCGTCAAAACTGATGCGGTTCATCTCCCTGCCTTTCTCTAAAATGCGGGTGTAAAACGGCTGCCAGAAATCGCGCTCTTCCTCCTCAATAAGCGGATCGTCGAGGATGCCGTCCCGGCCGAAGTCGCGTACCGATACAATTTCCTGCGTTTTAATATCACGGATGATGAAAAGGTTGTACGTATCATTTTCCCCGACCGAAAGGGAGATGATATCGAAAGCGTAAAAACCGGAAAGGATCTCAAAGCGCCGGGCATAAGGCCGCTCTTTGTAGCTTCCCCGTTCCATCGCAGCGCGGATACCGGCAAGATAAATCCGGTTTGCTTCCTGCAGGCTCACATCCCCCTGAATCACGCTGTCGATAAATCCATCTTGTGTATTATCCCGTGCCCACAGGCGAACCGTACTACCCTTGCGAAGCACTAAATCATTCACCCCTTCTTCCCGGCCCTCTACTTCGTTATAGCCGATAATTTCGTACTGCTCCCCTTCGAAATCAAACCTGAAGATGGTGCCCTCACCAAGGTCAAGCGTAGTGCGGCATGCACCGGCTGCGAAAGCAAAAAGGGCGATAATGAGCAACGGATAGCGGAGGGAAACAGAAGCTTTCATGGCAGGGTGATTGAGATGAATCGGGGCCGTGAGTATTTCCCAATATACTAAAAAAGCGCTCCCATGAACGTAAAATCGCCTTCTGCCCGATGCTTTGCAACGTGTACAATGCAGGCTCGCAGTTTCTTGCTACGCAACCGTTTGCAGCAAAAATCAGGCCTTATGACTGAATTCACCCGCATCCCAGCGCTCAGTCAGGCGGGCTTCGTTCAGGCGCTTAAAATCGCGCAACTTTGCTTCGCTCAGCGAAGCGACGGTCATTTCCCGCTTGCCAAGTGCGCCGGGTGCCCGGGCTATGAGCCAGCCGCCTTTGGCCATGCTTGCACGGGCAGCGGTCGAGGCGCCAAATGTAGTAAGCACCGCGCTTTCATCGCAGCGGGATTTCAGCCAGGCAAAAACCTCCGGTGTCCAGAGCTCCGGCGAAACTACCGGATCGAAAGGATCGTGCAAAACATGGGTAAACGGACGCTTCGGTTTAAAACGGAGTTTCGAGAACGGGCAGCTGTACACCTCGTAGCGCACATCCCCCAGCGAACCCGAAGCCGGCTTTGACGGGCCCGTTGCCCTGTGAAGCTGTTCAAATACCGGGGGCAGCCCTGCAAACAGGGCCTTGTTTTTCAGAAAGCTGCTGTAGTTCAGGGTTTCGACCTGCTCAGCAGGCAACGGCCATGCTTCCACACTGGTAAACCGGATTTGTGCATCGGGCCTGTGCTGATGCACGAGATCAGCCAGCAGCAGCAGGTTCAGCCCGGTACCGAAACCGATTTCCATCACCGAGACATCTTCATCGCGCTGCAGGGCGCGGATGATGCCCGATACTTCAAAATAAACATACAGGCTTTCCTCAACCGCGCCGTTGGGGTTATGGAAATAGCTTCCGGCGGTCTCTGACCAGACGGTGTGTGAGCCGTCACGGCTGATTTCCAGCCGCGTTTGCTGCGCGCTCATGCTACGCGACCTCCCTACTGCTTAAACTTAAACAGGTTTTCTTCCCCGACCTTCTCTATTGCCTGACTCAGCGCGTACGCGCTGTCGAACAGCGCAATCGGGTTGCCGTCAAGGTCATAGGTTACGTGCGTGGAAAAAGCACTCTTCAGTTTACTGATAATCTCCTCATTTTCCGTCAGCCACCGTGCGGTGTGGTAGGGCACGGGCGTGTAGTGCATTTCCACCTTGTACTCGGCGAGCATGCGGTGCTGCACCACTTCAAACTGAAGCACACCAACGGTTCCTAACAGCAGCTCATTACCGACACCATTCGGCACTTCAAACACGTGTACCACGCCTTCTTCGGAAAGCTGCTCCAGCCCCTCACGCAGCTGCTTTCTGCGAAACGGATCTTTGGAACCGGCCTTAATGAAGTGCTCGGGGCTGAACAGCGGAATCACATCATACTTCTTTTTCTCCCCTTTATACACCGTGCTCCCGATTTTGAACTCACCGGGGTTAAACAGGGCGACGATATCGCCGGGGTAGGCTACCTGCAGCAGGCTGCGGTCGTCGGCCATGAGGGTGTGGGGGGAAGTCATGCGGATTTTCTTGCTGAGGTCATCGACCTTTACCTCAATACCCCGCTCAAACTTACCGGTTGCGACCCGCACAAAGGCGGTACAGTCGCGGTGCTCGGGGTTCATGTTGGCCTGCAGCTTGAACACAAAGCCGGAGAAAGGTTCGTCGAGTGCCCGCAGGGTGTCGCTGTTATCGGCATAGCGCTGCGGCGTAGGGGCGAGATTGCGGAAGTGCTCGAGGAAGATATCGAGGCCAAAATTGCTCAGGGCCGAGCCAAAGAAAACCGGAGTCGCTTTACCGGTGTTGTAGTCATCGGGGTCCATTTCATGAAACTCGTCTTTAATGAGCTCCCATTCTTCACGAAATTCTTCCTTCAGAGCCGGGGAAAGCTGAGCATTTTGAAGCCCCTCTTCCAGCTCAAAAATTTCCGTATCGGCTTCCTGCGCGCCGTGATTTGCTTTGATGTACAAATGAAGCTTGCGGTCAATTACATCATAAAGCCCCTGGAATTCACTGCCATACCCCAGCGGCCAGGCTGCCGCTACCGGATGAATGCCCAGCTTTTGCTCGATATTGCTGAGGACTTCGAGCGGCTCCATACCGGGCCGGTCGTATTTGTTCACAAAAGTGATGACCGGAATATTCCGCAGCCGGCAGACTTCGAACAGTTTTTCGGTCTGTTCCTCCACGCCCTTGGCGGAGTCGATTACCATAAGGGCACAGTCGGCCGCTACGAGCGTGCGCAGGGTATCTTCGGAAAAATCCTTGTGGCCCGGGGTATCGAGCAGGTTGTATTTGATGCCGTCTTTCTCGAAGCGCAGCACCGAAGAGGTTACCGAAATACCTCGTTCCTGCTCAATCGCCATCCAGTCAGAAGCAGCATGCCGGGCGGCCTTCCGCTGCTTGATGGAGCCCGCCTCCCGGATAGCGCCGCCGTAGAGCAGCAGCTTTTCGGTGAGGGTGGTTTTCCCGGCATCAGGGTGGGAAATAATAGCGAAAGTGCGGCGGTTACCGGCTTCTTCCAAAACGGAAAGGGCCGTTTTATCTGCCTGTTTAAGTTCTGCTTCTGTTGACATAAAAAACAATTTTCAAAAAAGTGATTAGCCTTAAAATATACCGAATATTCCCCTGAAATACTGATTCGGGGCCAGGCTGTGTGCGATATAGCCTGATGGGTAATGCAGACGGGATATTTGATGTAACAAGTATTTTTGATTATCGTGTAAGCGGTGATATAAAATGTAGCTTATAGAAGGCAAATAAGAAGGATATACGTAAACATATCCGCCGGGCAACACCGGCACACTGCCTCACCCCCTCTGATTATTCATTCAAAGCATTGTTCCACTATGAGCAAGGACTCTTCTGCCGGCAAAAAACGCCGCATCCGTTATATCGTAATTCTGATTCTTGTACTCGCCCTGGGCGGCATTATTGCCAACAGCATGGGGCTGCTCAGTCAGGGCCCGACTGAAACACCGGTCACCACCGAGAAGGCTGAGATCCGCACGATCACGCAGCTTGTTTCCGCATCCGGACGCATTCAGCCCGAAGTTCAGGTTATCATCCGCCCCGATGTTTCGGGTGAAGTGATTGAGCTGAATGTGCGGGAAGGCGACTTCGTACGGGAAGGCGATCTGCTGCTGCGCATCAAGCCCGATATCTATCAGGCGCAAATCGATGAGCTCAACGCCATGCTGCTCACACAGCAGGCACGGCTCGAACAGGCCCGGGCCACCATGCTTCAGAGCGAGGTTGAGTACCTGCGCAACAAGCAGTTATTCGACCGCGGGATGATTTCCGAACTCGATTATCTGGCCTCATCCAACGGTTTCAAAGCCCAGCAGGCCAACGTGCGGGCAGCTGAATTTCAGATTCAAAGTGCGCGGGCTCAGCTTCGCCGCTCTGAGGAGGAACTCCAGCAAACCGTAATCCGAAGCCCGAAAGACGGCACCATCTCACGCCTTTCTATCGAACGCGGCGAGCGGGTACTCGGCAACGCGCAAACTGCCGGTACCGAAATGATGCGCATCGCACGGCTCGACCTGATGGAAGTGATCGTGGATGTTAACGAAAATCAGATCATGAATGTGAGCCTGGGCGACACCGCGCGCATCGAAGTGGACGCTTTTCCTAACCGGAGCTTCGAGGGTATTGTAACGGAAATCGCCAACTCTGCCGACATCTCCGGAACCTCAGCTGAGCAGGTAACCAACTACAAGGTCAAAATCCGGATTACAACACCTCATAACCTGCTTCAGAGCGGCAGCGAACTGGTAGCACTACAGGCTGACGAACTCCCCGGCAGCGGCTTCATCCCTACCTTCAAACCCGGCATGTCGGCAACGGTCGATATCCTTACAGAAACCGTTCAGAATGTCGTTTCAGTACCGATTCAGGCGGTAACGGTCCGCGATTTCAACCGCTTCCCCGACGAACTTCCCGAAACAGAAGCCGACGGCACGCCGGCCGAACTCGTAGCTGACAATGGAAACAGCACCAACGGAAACGGTAACGCAAACCGCAGCAACAGGGAAGATTTTCGCAGGGTCGTATTTATACTCGAAGACGGAACAGCCCGGCGCATTCAGGTTGAAACAGGTATCAGCGACAACAACCATATCGAAATCATACACGGGCTCAGCGCCGGCGATGAAGTGATAACCGGCAGTTTCCGCATCCTTTCGCGCGAGCTGAAAAACGGCGATGCTGTCCGCATTGTAAATTAAACAAGCGCACTTCTCCTTCTTCTAAAGGCCATTCTACTTTAATCAGGCAGCATTATGCAACGTTTTTTCATCAGTCTGAGCGAAGGCTTCCGTATCGCAATGTCGGCCATCTGGCTCAACAAAGTGCGGGCCATGCTTACAACTACCTGCATTGTAATCGGAATTGTATCTGTTACTACAATGAAAACCGTTACCGATGGTATCGATCAGGCCTTCGAGCAGAGCATGAGCATGATTGGCAACAATGTGGTGTATGTCGAAAAATGGCCGTGGGGTTTCGGGGGCGAGTACCGCTGGTGGGAGTTCCGTAACCGCCGCGAAATGCAGCTCGCATACCTCGAGCCTCTGCAGCGCCTTGCCCCTTCGGCAAGTAATGTTGCAGCAACGGCTTTCCGGACTTCCCCCGCTCGTTACGGCGAGCGCGGGGTAGATAACCCACTAATTATTGGGGCAACTGCCGGGTATTTCCAGACCACCAACGCCGACCTTTCCGACGGCCGCGTTTTCAGCGATACCGATGTTCAGGTGGGCGCTCCGGTCGCAGTGATGGGCGCAACCGTTTACAAAGCCCTTTTTGAAGATGAAGACCCCATCGGCAAGGAAATTCGCATCAGCGGTCAGCGGTTTACGGTAATCGGCACCATCGAAGAGCAGGGCAGCTTCCTGGGCATGGAAGACATGGACAACGTGATCATCATCCCGATTTCATCATTCGGGAACCTGTTCAGCCTGCGGTTTGGCCTGCGGCTGATTGCGCAGTTCCCCGATGCCGAAGCGGCCTTTGAGGGCGAGTACGAAGTAATCGGCGCCATGCGGCAGATCCGCGGGCTCGACCCCATGGACGAAAACGACTTTGCCATCAACAAGGCGTCCCTTTTTGAAGAAGAACTGGGCGGTGTTAAAATGGCCATTTACGGCATCGGGCTGTTTCTAACCGGTCTGGCGCTGCTCGTTGGCGGCATCGGCGTAATGAACATCATGTTTGTGTCAGTTCGGGAGCGTACCCGCGAGATAGGCATCCGCAAGGCCGTAGGGGCAAAATCATGGGAAATTCTGCTGCAGTTTCTTACCGAGGCCGTCATCATCTGCATGATTGGGGGCATCATCGGGGTGCTGCTTTCCCTCGGCATCACGCAGCTCATCAATCAGTTCTTCATTGCCTACATGGATTGGGGTACGGTGCTGCAGGCCATCCTGATTTGTACCTTCATCGGCGTTCTGTTTGGCTACCTGCCTTCGAGCCGGGCAGCCAAAGCCAACCCCATCGAATCGCTGCGCTACGAGTAATTTTTTAGGGTGATGATGTTCCGAAACCATCACCCGCCCTCCATGCACGCATCCTATCACATAAGATTATGCAACTGACAGAAGTTTTTAAACAGGCCATAGATTCCATCCGGGCATCCAAACTGCGGTCGGGACTTACCCTGCTTGCCATCTCGGTAGGTGTGTTTGCCATCATCAGTGCGAACACGGCCGTGCTTGTGCTCGACACCTACTTCCGTGATACCCTCAGCCTGATGGGCGGGGATGTCATTACCGTTTCCAAAACGCCGGCAATCAATGTGGGTCAGACCGACTGGAGCACTTTCCGGAACCGTCAGGACATCACCATTTCCCAGATGGAGCGTCTGCAGGAAATGATGCCGCAGGCAGCGGAAATGAACCCGAGCCGCTCCTACCGAACCACAAACGTTCTGTTTTCGGACCGGGAAACGGATCCCAATATCAGCATCCGCGGGGCCAACGAGTTTTACCTGGCCAACAATGCTTACAGCATTTCAGAAGGACGAAATTTTACCCCGGAGGATATGGAGTACCTGCGCAACGTAACCGTGCTGGGCTCAGAAGTGGCCGAAATCCTATTCCCTGTTGAAGAACCCATCGGGAAAACGGTGCGCATTGAAGGCCGCCCTTACACGGTTATCGGAGTAACCGAAGAGCGCGGCACCGTTTTCGGCAGCTCACTCGACCGCTTCGCCCTCATTCCGTACACGGTTGCGGCCAACAAATACGGGCGAAACCAGAACATCAGCATTCAGCTACGGGCGGGCTCTATCGAAGAGGTACAGGCGACGATCGACCGCGTTACCGGCCTGCTGCGACTGATCCGGCAGGTTGACCCGGCAAATCCCGACGACTTTGAGATAGCGACCAATCAGTCGATCAGCGGGGCTTTGAGTCAGTTTACCGGCTTTCTGTACATCATCGGCTTTGTGATCGGCGGCATCGTGCTGCTTGGTGCGGGTATCGGGGTGATGAACATCATGCTCGTATCCGTTACCGAGCGTACCCGCGAAATTGGGGTGCGGAAAGCGGTCGGCGCCCGGAAGCGTGAAATCACCACGCAGTTTTTGCTGGAATCCATCGCCTTGTGCCAGATCGGCGGCCTCATCGGCATCGTTGCCGGCGTGGCGCTGGGCAACGGCGCGGCGCTGTACTTCGGCTCGAGCATGGTATTCCCCTGGGGCTCCGCCATCGGCGGCGTGATCGGCATGACGCTAATCGGGGTCGTTTTCGGGGTTTACCCGGCGATGAAAGCTGCGAAGCTCGACCCGATCGAGAGCCTCCGGTACGAGTAGGTACCCATCACCCTAAAAAGAAAACGCGCCGGCCTCGAAGCACAGCGCGTTTTCAGGGGAAGCCTGATTTTCCTGTTAGTACAATAAGATGAAGAGGCGCAGTCCGGAAGGGCCGCGCCTTTTGTTTTGTGATGCGCTCAGGCTTCAGTTGATATCATTAAATTACGGATAAAGCACGGTTCAGATCTTCTTTTAAATCTTCGGGATGTTCGAGGCCTACGCTGAAACGGATGAGGTTGCCCGGGGTTTTGGAGCCTTCGCCCTCGGTGCTGAGGCGGTGCTCCCAGCTGCTTTCCACCCCGCCCAGGCTTGTGGCACGTTTGATGAGTTCTGAGCCCGAAACCACTTTAAGGGCGAGGGGCGCATCACCCTTTACCAGAAAAGAAATCATGCCGCCGAAATGCTGCATCTGCCGGGCGGCGACCCCGTAACCGGGATGGCTTTCCAGGCCGGGGTAGTACACGGCCTCAACGGCCGGGTGTGTGTCGAGGAAGCGGGCGAGCATCATGCCGTGTTCGTTGTGGCCCTTCATGCGGTAGGCCAGCGTTCGGGTGCTGCGGGCGAGCATCCAGCAGTCCTGCGGGGAGGGCACGGCCCCGCCCAGCCTTTGAATGAAGCGGATGCGCTCCATGAGCTCACCGTCTTCACGGGCGATAACGAGCCCGCCCAGCGTATCGGAGTGCCCCCCGAAGTATTTGGTAGAAGAGTGCATCACAAGGTCGGCCCCGAGCGCGAGCGGCAGCTGATTGACCGGGGTTGGCCAGGTGTTATCCACGCAGCTGAGCAGGCCGCGGCTGCGGGCAAGTTCGCACACGGCCGCGATGTCGGTAATGCGCAGCATGGGGTTGGAGGGCGTTTCCATCCAGATGAGGCGGGTGTTGGGCCGGATGGCGGCCCGTACGGCATCCGGATTTGTGGCATCGGTGAAGCTCGTTTCCAGCTTCCAGCGGTTCATCAGGCCGGTGATCATCATGCGGTGCCCTGAGTAGAGGTCTTCGGGGAAGATGACGTGATCGCCGGGTTCGAGGGCCTGAAGTACGGCCGCGGCGGCTGCAATTCCCGAGGCAAAGGCCGCGGCAGCTGCCCCGCCTTCGAGCGAAGCCGCGAGGGCCTCCCACTGTCGCCGGTTCGGGTTATCAAGGCGGGAGTAGAGCAGTTCGTCATCCTGCTTGCCGGCTTCGTTCAGCTCATAAATCGTGCTGTGGTACACGGGCGGCACAATGGCGCGCGCCGCGTTGGCTGAATCAAGCCCGGCATGGATGGCTCTGGTTTCGAAACGCATAAAAAAAGCTTTGGTTGGGTGGAAATCGGAGCGCCAATTTCCACAAACCAAAGCTTAAATGCCAATTTTTAATAAGTACGGGCCAGCTGACTGCGCCCGGATTTGCTGCGATCAGGCCACAGTTTTCTCGCGGATAAGCTGCTCGAGCTGCGCGGCCTGCGGTACACCTGCCTGCTGCCACTTGATTTCGCCTTTCTGGAACAGAATCAGCGTCGGGATGCTGCGGATGCCGTAAGCGGCGGCGGCCTGCTGATTGCGGTCCACATCAATTTTGATGATGGTGAGCTGGTCGCCGAAGGTTTTTTTGACTTTATCGAGGATGGGCGGCATCATGCGGCAGGGTCCGCACCAGTCGGCATAAAAATCGACCAGGACAGGGGTGTCTGAGTTGATGATGTCTTTGAAAGAGAGTTTTGTTTCCATAGCAAAAAATAATTGTGGGTTAAGATCGGGTGCCGTTTGGTGTTCGCAAATCCGGACTGCGGCCTATTTGACTTCGGTGTACTGAATTTCAGCATCCGGGGCTTGCTTGCTTTGGTTGCCGTAAGCGGCAGGCGCGCAGCCCTGTGCTCCGAAGCAGCCGATGTTCAGACCGGCCTGAAGCAGGAAAAACATCGCCAGAAAACCGGCGAGAGCTTCGCCGTACACGATGCCCTGCGTGAGCAGAATAAGGCCCAGCACAAGACCAAACACGCGGCGCAAGTGCCAGTTGGTAAGTAAGCGGTTCATCATGGTTCGGAATTACGAAAAGGTGGCTGTTTTTGATTTTCTATTAAGGTAGCCAATCTCAGGCAGGGGTTCAGTTACATTTGTTACACGGGGGGGGGCTGGGGGGAGCAAATCAGAACCAAACCAAAATGCGAACCGGCGCTGATTCCCCGGCAAGATTATAAGAACGGACTAAAGGCCGGATTAGCGGTATTTTTTGCGATAAGTATCACTTTTCGATACTTATCGCAAAAAATACCTCTTTCAAAATAACCGAAAAAATAAATGTCAGCTCTGCACAGACCTGTAAAACAGGTTAGGGCTTGCTTCAGTGAGATGATACATTCTGCCTCATAAGGCATTTGGCCTTCTCGTGGTTTACGCTTCAAAAATCTGCACTGCCTCAGACTCCCTGATCCGGCGGTCGGCTGTGCATAGCGGGATGCCGTACTGAAGGGCCGTTGCAGTTATGAGCCGGTCAGCCGGATCGGCATGAAAGCACCCTGGCAACCCGCGCTGTTTGATAAGCGTGAGGGCATCTACCGGAAGCACGATGCACACCTCCTGCGCTGTTGCGAGGCTCAGCCATTCATCAAAAGGCAGATTCAGGCGGATGCGTCCTTTCCGTTCCAGCATTTCGGTTTCCCAAAGGCTCACCCAGCTTACGGCCAGCCGGCCTTCAGCTGCCAGCTGATTGAGCCTGTTGCGCTGTGCCGCAAGCAGCGGACCGTCGCCCAGTAACCACCAGAGCCAGATGTGTGTATCAAGTAAAATCATAGGCTTAGTTCTGTCGGATAGCGTTGTTTCTGGGATTGAGGTATTGATGAACCAAAAACCCCGGGATTATCCGTTGATTTGGGATTTCTCACAAGCACGAAAGACTGCGATGCCCACGGAAGTCCCCCCAAAAAAATAAAAGCGGACTGCGCTGTACAGTCCGCTTTTTTTGATTTTCAGGGATAACGGAATCAATCCTGTGAGGGATCGTTGACTGCGATACCGCTGAGCAGGTCGGGGCCGGCGTAGCCTTCGAAGCCGGTTTCTTCGGCCTGCAAACCCGCTGTGCTGCCGGTGCCGCGCAGCTTTTCCCAGGGTTTAGGCCCGGCAGGCAGCGGAACGCCTTCGCCCAGCTCGCGGCTGAGTGCTTTTATAAAGAGTTCTTTCAGGGTAATGCCCTCCACAACAGCTTTGATTTTAGCCTGTTTGAGCATGGCTTCAGGTATGTCTATAGTTGTGCGCATAAAAGCATATTAGCACATTACCACATTACTTTCAAGAATCTTCACGGAATTTGCGGCCTGCTTTGGCGTACTCTGCCAGAATCGGGGCCGGGGTGAAGCGCGCACCGTGCTCCTGTTCGAGGGCTTTGAGCTGTGCCAGAATGGCATCCGCGCCCCTGAGGTCGATGTAGCGGAAGGGGCCGCCGTGGAAGGGCGGGAAGCCGAGACCCAGCACCGCGCCGAGGTCGCCGTCGGTTGCACTGTCCAGAATTTTTTCCTGAAGGCACAGCAGCGCTTCGTTCAGCATCACGCTGCTCATGCGCTGCTGAATCACTTCGGCTGGGATTTTCCTGCGGCTGCTTCCGCCAAAATGCGTGTAGATATCGGTGTTTACTTCCTTCTTCTTGCCTTTGCCTTCAGCATATCGGTAAAAGCCTTTTGCGTTTTTGCGGCCTCGGTAGCCGTCGTCGTACAGCTTGCGCGCGGTTTCGGAGGGCTTCGCGCCGCGTTCCCGGAACATCGGGCCAAGCACATCGGCAACGTGTGCGGCTACGTCGATGCCGACTTCGTCTATCAGCACAATCGGGCCTACGGGGAATCCGAACTGTTTCATGGCACGGTCGATGTCTTCTATCCCGGCGCCTTCTTCGAGCAGCAGCAGCGCCTCGTTGATGAAGGGCGCGAGGATGCGCGTGGTGTAGAAACCGGGTCCGTCGTGGACCACAATCACCGTTTTGCCCTGCCGAACCCCGATTTCATAGGCTGTGGAAATGGCCTCTTCGGAGGTCTGATCGGTTTTGATGATTTCCAGCAGCGGCATTTTCTGCACCGGGCTGAAGTAGTGCATGCCCACCACGTTCTCCGGCTTTTTGGCGCCTTTGGCTATATCGGCTATGGGCAGGGAGGAAGTGTTGCTGGCAAAAATGGCGTCCGGCGAAACGGCCTCGACCTCTTTGAGCACGGCGTGCTTTATGTTGAGATCTTCAAACACGGCCTCGATCACAATCGGGATGTCCCGGAAATGTTCGTACGAGCCGGTGGGCGTAATGCGGGCAAGGTGCGCATCCCCCTCAAACGTGGACATGATGCGTTTCTTCACTTTTTTGTCGGTTTCGCGGCGGATGGCTTCAAAGCCTTTTACCGCTGCTGCCGTGTCGCGGTCCTTAAGGGCAACGCGGTAGCCGTTGGCGGCGCTTACGTCGGCGATGCCGCCGCCCATAAGGCCGGAACCCAGCACGCCGATACGCTCAACTTTGCGGTCTTTGCCCTGCAGCGGATTTTTTTTGACGCTCTGCATCCCGAAAAACAGGCTGCGGAGGGCGGCCGATTCAGGGGTGAAGGCCAGCTCGCTGAAGAGCCGGCGCTCGGTTTCGAAGCCTTTTTCGCGGCTGAGGGTGAGGCCCGCTTTCACGCTGTCGATGATGCGCAGCGGCGCGGGGTAGTTGCCCTGTGTTTGCCGCATTACGGTTTCGCGGGCCTTGCTGAAGGCGATGTTGCGGGCGGCTGTGTTGGTGAGCAGCCGCGCTGCAAGCGGCAGTTTGCCGGCCTTGGGCTTTTCTTTCATGAGTTTTTCGGCGCGGTACAGGGCGGCCTGCCGCAGCCCGTGCCGGTGGGTGATTTCCTGCACCAGCCCCATGCGCTTTGCCTGCCGCGGGTACACGTTTTTGCCGGTGAGCATCATGTCGAGGGCGGTGGGTACCCCCACGAGGCGCGGCAGCCGCTGCGTACCGCCGGCGCCGGGCAGCAGACCGAGCTTCACTTCGGGCACGGCAAATTTGGTGGCGGGGTCGTCGGTGGCAATCCGGTAGTGGCAGGCCATCACGACCTCGAGTCCGCCGCCGATGCAGCCGCCGTTGATGGCCGCAATCACGGGCTTGCCGAACCGCTCGATGCGGTCAAGCAGGTCGGTTCCGGTTTTGATGAAGGCCTGAAATTCTTCCGGCGTGCTGAAGGTGTCGAACATTTTGATGTCGGCACCGGCAATAAAATTGCCTTCTTTGCCGCTGATGAGCACAACGGCTTTGATGCCGGCATCTTTTTCAACTTCATCGAGCAGCCGGCCGAAACCGGCGATCATCTCCTTGCCGAGGGTGTTCACTTTGTCGCCGGGCTGATCCAGCGTGAGCCAGGCAACGGCATTTTCCCGGGTTATCGTAAGCATATTGGCAGTTTTTTGGCGGTTTAATGGGGGTTTCGTGCAGGTGTAGGGTGATGGGTCCCGTGACCTCATCTGCCGTGTGGCCTGTCTGAAAAGTTGGTTTGGGGGGATGAAGCCATCACCCGTCGAAGCGCTCGAGCAGCATGGCATGGCCTTGTCCGCCGGCGGCACAGGCGGCAATCAGCGCATAGCGCGCGCCTTCTTCGTGCATGCGCCGGGCTGCGGTGGTTACCAGCCGCACGCCGGTTGCCCCGAACGGATGACCAATAGAAAGCGAGCCGCCCTTCAGGTTGAAGCGGTCCATCGGCATTTCAAACGGCTTGATGCTCGTCTTCACCTTGTCTTTCATGAAGCTGTCTGTAGCGAGCGCCCGCAGGTTTGCGAGAATCTGCCCCGCAAATGCTTCGTGAAACTCGAACACGCCGATGTCGTCGGGGCTGAGCCCGTTGCGCTCCAGAATGCGGGGCGTAGCGTAGGCCGGACCCAAGAGCAGCTCATGCTTCGGATCCTGCGAAACAAAAATGTAATCTTTGATGATGGCTTTCGGTTTCAGGCCCAGCTCCTTCGCTTTGGCCTGCGACATCACAAGTCCCGCAGATGCGCCGTCGGTGAGGAAGGAAGCATTGGCGGCCGTAACCGTGCCGTAGGGTTTCACGAAGGCCGGCCGCAGTTTGGCGAGTTTTTCCGGGCTCGAATCGCCGCGAACACCGTTGTCGTGATGCACCATGTCGCGGCCCGGCTCGGGCTGCAGGGCAATGACTTCGTCATTATAATAGCCGGACTCCCACGCAGCGGCGGCGCGCTTATGCGATGAGATGGCGAACGCATCCTGATCTTCGCGGCTGATGCTGAACATGGCCGCGAGTTTGTCGCAGCTCGCGCCCATGGTGTCGCCCGTGGAAAACTCCGCAATTGCGGGCAGCTCCGGCTTGAGATCGGCAAATTTGAAGCCCTTCAGGATTTTCAGAAACTCGAGGGGCGATTTGTACTTTTGCGCCTCCAGCAGTTTGGCGCGAAGCCTGCGCGAAACGCGGATCGGCACATCGCTCATGGTTTCCGTGCCACCGGCTACAACCACCGAAGCCCGCCCGAGGCGGATGGCATCCGCGGCCTGCGTGAGCGCAAGGTTGGAAGAAATGCAGGCCATGGTGACCGTATGCGCGGGCTTGGAATCGGGGATGCCGGCTGCAAGCGCCGCCTCACGGGCGATGTTGGCCGTGCGGACTTCCTGAATTACGGTGCCCAGAATGGTGTGGTCGATCGCCTCCGGACTGATGCCGGTTTTGCCCAGCAGACCCGAAATAGCAACCCGTGCCAGGTCGTAGGCCATCATTTTTTTGAAGGCGGTACCCGATTTCAGAAAGGGCGTACGAACGCCGTCGATAAATACAGCTGTGGTTGTAGGATCGGTTTGCATGCCAGATAATTAGCGTAGGTGTTTAAACAATGGTTAACGGTGTTATCTTAGGAAGATGAAGCTTTTGACGCACATTGTCAAGCACGGAAAACCGCTTACAGCACGCGAGACTGATGGCACGCGGATTTTTCCGGATCGGGCGGGATTTGCGCGGATTTCGGGATTGACCGGGGACGGCATTCGGCGGAATGCAGACCGGAGACGGAGGAATTCAGACCGAAGACGGCGGACCGCAGACCGCAGAAGAATGAACTACGTACCATGGTTTGAATCTCGCAACACAGCCCGGTTCATTCGGTTCGGGGCTTCAACATACTTGTAAATGTATTGCGGGCACGGAAACGCCCCGGCTGGAGCCCAAGCTTTGCAGCAAACCCGCAGCCGCCCCACCTCCCCAAGCTCGGCGCTGCCCGCCGCGCCGGGTGCCAAACACGCCCCCAAGCCGTCATCCCGGAAACCGTGCGGCACCCCAACGGTCCGAACAGCCTCGGAAACGGGCCCGCACGGTTATCCGGGACCTACCAGCGTGTTCACGCCGCCATGCCGATAGCAGGTTTGGGTCGCTGTGCAGCGTTTTGCAGTACCGGCTTCGGGTGCCCTGCTACTGCATGGCGGCACAACTTAGCTGGAAGGTCCCGGATAAGGCCGTCAGTTTGTGAGCTTGTTAAATGGCACCGAGCGGGCCTTTCCGGGATGACGGGGTGGGGTGGTAAACGGCTTATGGGCCAGACCTGACAGGTTTTCAAAACCTGTCAGGTCTTTGCAGCGAAAGAAAAAAAAGTCGCAACCAGGGCCCCAAAACCCCAAAACAACCCCGAAAAAAAAGCCCCTCTCCTGAAGACCATGCCCGTAAGGCCTCGTGGTAC
>JAFIET010000075.1 GCA_020832405.1 Balneolales bacterium | reverse complement strand
TTTCCCCCAAAAAAAGAAGTTTGTGATGGTGAGATTTCAGTCTCCGGCTTGTTGCTTCTGATTGTTTTCTGAGGACCGGTGTGAGGCGTTAATTTACGGCTGAAGCAGCGTAAACAGCAGGTTATCAATAAGGCGGGCTTTGCCGAGAAAGGCGGCCCCGGCGAGGACATATATTTCTCGGGCTTCGAACGTGTGCGGGGGCTGGAGGTCGTTGTAGCGCACGCACTGAACGTAATCGGTGCGAAAACCGGCGCTGTTGAGGCGGGCAGCGGCACCTTCAAGCAGGTTTTGTATTTGAGCGGCAACGTTAGTAGCAGCGGGGAGTTGCTGCAGCGCGTGGCTTGTTTCCTGAAGCGTGCTGAAAAGAGCCGGTGCGATAATGCGCTCTTCGCGGGTGAGGTAGCGGTTGCGGCTGCTGAGCGCGAGTCCGTCGGCGGCGCGAACCGTTCTGCCCATGATGATGCGGATATCGTGATTGAATTCGTGTGCCATTACTTCAAGGATGCGGAACTGCTGTATATCTTTTTGGCCAAAAACGGCGACATCGGGCTTCACGATGTTGAATAGCTTGTTTACAATCTGGATTACGCCGTTGAAGTGTCCCGGCCGGGCGGCACCGCACAGGTGATCGCCCAGCCCGCTGAGCTCAAAACCTATGTAGGAAGTAGCACTGTAGAGCTCTTCTTTTTCCGGGCAGAATACGGCTGCTGCGCCGGCCTGCTCGCACTGCCGGAGGTCGTCGTCGAGGGTTCGGGGGTAGGCGCTGAAATCTTCGTTGGGCCCGAACTGTGTCGGGTTCACAAAAACCGATACGATTACGATATCGGCCTCGGTGCGGGCTACGCGGATAAGGTCGAGATGGCCGGCATGCAGCGCCCCCATAGTCGGGACAAAAGCGATGGTGCGTCCGGCCTGTTTTTGTTCTGTTACAAAGGTGCTAATGGCGTGGATATCGGGGGCGGTAATCATGGATAAAGACACGGAAAGTCAGTTTGGGTTGGTTGCGGATTCAGGCTGCGGGAGTTGAGCGTGGGGGTTGTGAAGCGTGCGGATTAAAGCTGTTCGATTGGGAGGCAAAAAAAATCCGGCACCACAAAAGAGCGGTGCCGGAAATTTGAATGTTTTCATCTTTTAATTGGGCAGATGCCGTATCAGATGCTGCGGTTCATGTCGAACTCTTCAAGCAGTTGTTTTACGCGTTGTACGTAGGCACCGCCGAGCGCACCGTCTATGATGCGGTGGTCGTAGCTCATGGAGAGGTACACCATGTGGCGGATGGCGATCACGTCGTTGCCGTCAACTTCGAGTACCATGGGGCGTTTTTGTACGATACCTGTACCAAAGATGGCGACCTGCGGCTGATTGATGATGGGGGTGCCCATCAGGTTGCCGACGCTGCCGTAGTTGGTGAGGGTGAAGGTGCCGCCGGAGAGATCATCCGGGATGAGTTGCTTGTTGCGTGCTTTGGCAGCGAGTTCGTTGGTAGCCCGTGCAATGCCGAGCAGGTTGAGCTCGCCGGCGTTTTTAATAACCGGTACGATGAGGCCGCCGGAGCCTGATTGCCCGAGTGCGACGGCGATACCGTAGTTGATATCACGCTTCATGTGGATTTCGTCGCCCTGAACAGAGCTGTTCAGTAGCGGGAACTCGCGAAGGGCCTGAATGGTGGCTTCGATAAAGAAGGGTGTAAAGGTGAGCTTGAATCCATTTTCTTTCAGGAAGCGGTCTTTATGTTTGTTGCGGAATTTCACGAGGTTGGTAACGTCGGCTTCGCCGAAGGTAGTAACGTGGGCAGAGGTCTGCTTGGATTTCACCATGTGCTCCGCAATAACCTTCCGCATGCGGTCCATCTTGATGATCTGAACGTTTTCAACCGGGCGGCCTACATTTATTTCACCGGCAGAAATTTCGCCTCTGTTGCCGGAAGACGGAGCTTTGGCAACTGGTTTGGAGAGGCCGGATGAAGCAGACTGTGGCTGAGCAGCCGGTGCCGGTGCCGGTGCAGCTTTGCCGGACTGTTTAGCTTCGATATAATCGAGCAGATCCTGCTTGTTTACGCGGCCTTGTGAGCCTGAGCCGGCAAGTGACTCGAGCTCTTCCATAGAAACGCCTTCTTTTTCAGCGATGGAGCGTACGAGCGGAGAGAAGAAGCGTCCGTCGGAGCCGTGGCGCTGCGGAGGGGTGTCGCCTTCAGCGGGAGTATGGGTTTCGGCGGAAGCTTCGGGCTGTGTTTTGGCATCAGCTGCCGGTGCGGATACCTGAGGAGGCTCTTCGGCAGGTTTTTCTTCGGCCTGAGGCGCTGCTTTCGGTTCAGTCCCGGTTTTAGCGGTACCTGAATCTGCACCTGCACCTGCTGCAGCGGAAAGATCTGTTTCAATGATGGCAATGGGTTTGCCGACTTCGATTACATCACCGGCTTCGGCGAGAATCTCAACAAGCACGCCGGATTCAGGCGCAGGGACTTCAGAATCCACCTTGTCGGTGGCGATTTCAAGAATGGTTTCGTCCTGCTCGATGTGGTCGCCCACGCTTTTTGTCCATTCGATAATAGTACCTTCCATTATCGATTCGCCCATTTTGGGCATAACCATTTCAACTCTTGCCATTAAATAATTCCCTTATGGGTTTGTTGATAAAATATTTTGTTGCAGGCAAAACTGCCCGAAAACTCAGTTGTGGTAGAAAATAGTTGCATGTAGCAGGAAAAGAGCTTCTGGAAACGCTTTTTTCTTACAGATATCCAATTTAACAAAATCTCAGGACTGATTCACCTTTGCTGTGAGATTGCCTGAAATTACGGTTTTGTTTACGGTTGTTTTTTATTTGGGGCCCGGTTTTTGGCCGAAATTGATCCAGATTACCCACATTGCAAAAATGGCCAGATAGAATATGGCGGAAGTGGAGTAGTCGTGGGCGAAGTCAAAACCCGCAGGGTAGTAGTACTGAATAAGTACGAGGGCAGCAATCCGGAACACATTCACCAGGTAAATCACAAAGATGCCCATAGGAATAAAAAATACCCGCTTCAGCTTGTCGCCGGGATAAGACATCACAAAACCGATAAACAAACCGATTGCTTCGAGGCCGTTGCAGCCGTTAACAACGATGATGCCATTGGTGCCCACAATGCCGATTACGCGGCTTGCCAGAAAAAAATCATAGCCGGTTAAGCTTAGAATTCCGCCTGCTACCTCAACGATATTTACGGATAAAAAGGCATCAAGGCGGCCGTCGGGCAGCAGCCATATTTCATAGAACAGGTACCATATGCCAAACCAGGCCAGTAATTTACCGGCAAAAAGATAGATGGCTTTATTTTCAGAAAACTTCACAGTAAAACGCTGGTTTTGACATGCCCTGCCCTTATCAGCGGAGGATTTGTAAGGCCGGGCGCTTGGAGGTTGAAAAGGTTCGGAGCCAAGTTAGAAATTATTGATGAACAGGCCATAGGAAACGTTCGTGTGAGAGGCTTCATTTCGCTATTTTGGGGCAAAATAAAAAAACGATCACAGAGAACGCATTATAGGCATATGTACGAATACAAAGAAGAGCTTTACGAAATGGCACGGCAGCTGAAGCAGTTTAGTAAAATTGGGGTTATCAGCCATGTGCGGCCTGACGGCGATGCCATTGGCTCGCAAGTGGGCGTTTGCCTTTGGTTAAAGGCAAACGGGATTGATTTTGCAGCCCATAATGATGATGCCCTGCCTGAAGATATCTCCTGGATTGATGCTTCTGTGGGCATCCGATCTCTCGATCAGAATGCGCTTGCAAGCTGTGACGCTCTGCTCTTTGTGGATGGAAATGCCCCCAAGCGTTTCGGCAAGCACATGGCGTGGTTCGAAAACACTACCAAGCCCAGCTTTGTGATCGATCATCACCCCGACCCGTTCGACGGCTATACGTATATGGTTTCTGTGCCTGAAGCGGCTTCTACTGCGGAGCTGATCTACGGACTGTACGAGCAAACGGACCTGTCAATGCTTACCGTGGAGGCTGCAACCGCCATTTATACCGGCATCCTGACAGATACCGGTGGTTTTCGGTTTTCAAGCGTGGGCGCACGTATTCATCAGATAGTGGCCGATCTGATAAGCCGCGCCGACCTGAAGGTATCAGAGATTTACCAGCGTGTTTTTGATAACCGCAAAATAAAGCATCTCGCTCTTATTGGCCGGGCGCTGAATCAGCTTAGGCTCGATGAAAACACCGGCATTGCTACTATGGCCATCTACCGGAAAGACCTCGAAGAGACGGGCTGCCGGTACGATGAGCTCGACGGGCTCACGCAGTTTCCGCTTTCGCTGCAGGAAGCCCGGATAGCAATTATTTTCACCCAGTTTGAAGACCGTATCAAGATCAGCTTTCGCTCTAAGGATGAGTTTAATGTGAACACGCTTGCGCGAAATTTCGACGGAGGCGGGCATCAGAAGGCTTCCGGTGCCTGGTATGAAGGTTCTGATATGGAAAAAGCCCTCCGCGATGTAACCGAAGCGGCACGCCGCCAAATGGCGCAGGCGTAAAAGATGTTGCAGGGCGGCTTGTTATAAGTCGCCCTGTTTTTTTCGTTTCAGAAAAGCTTCGACCCGCTTATGGTGTTCTTCCGAAGCCCATAGCTTGGCAAACTCGGTTCGTTCATTATTGATGGATTCCCGGTGCGGATATTTTTGCGCGTAGGTAGCGCCTTCTTTGGTGACCTTAATAATCCGCCGGTCGTTTCGGGAGAGCTTGTCGGCAATATCCAGGATGTGATTTTCAAGCTGTGAGGAAGAGTCTGCCATGTCGATCAGCCCGGCAATAAGTGCCGATTCTGTATCTACAAGCGCTCTTGTACCCAGCCAAAGAAGCGCAGTTGACCTGCTGACCCGTTCAATAAGGCGGGTGAGGCCTCCCCAGCCCGGTGTAAGATAAAACCTGCCCTGTGTGAAGCCGAAACGGGCGTGTTTAACGGAAATCCTGAAATCGAAAGCAAGCATAACCTCACAGCCGCCGCCGTATGCATCTCCGTTGATGTAGGCGATAGTCCAGCAGTCAGCGCTTTCAATGCGCCTGAGGATGTCGCCCATCCGCATCGACATCTTGCGGGCTTCCTGCTCCGACTTCAGCCCCGAAAACTCCTTCAGGTCTCCGCCGGAGGCAAAATACTTATGGCCTTCGCCTGTGAGGATAAATACCCGAATATCCTGGTTCTGTTCAATTTCATCACAGACCTTCTCGAGGCCTGCCATTACTTCAAAGTTTATTGCATTGTGCGCCTGCGGACGATTTATTTTGGCTATCAGGGTGTGTTTTCCCCGCATCTCTGTAATTACGGGAGGGTTGCTGCTGCTCATAAGCGGAATAATAAAAAGGGGTTATCACAATCAGATGCCTGTACGGCTTTAGGCCTGTATGTTAGGTAAACTGCCTGAAAAAAAGAAACCCTGTCGGAAGCAGAACCGGCAGGGTTTTGAATTGGTTTCTGAATCAGGGGCTCAGGTTAATTGGTTTAGGGGTATCCCCCTGAAGTTCCTTGTGAATCCAGTCTATATACGATTCATTTCCGCTGATAGTGCTTATCTGTAAAATACAGGGCACCTGATAGCTGTGCATTTCTGAAACGCGTGCCTGAACTTCTGTGATTTTGCTTTCAAGCGTTTTGAGCAGCATTACGGTTTCTTCATCTTCAGTAATGACGCCGTCCATCCGGTATAATGATTCAACTTTAGGCAGGATGTTGGCACAGGCAATCAGTTTATGCACTAATAAAGCCCGGGCGATGTTTCGTGCTTCAGTTATGTTTGATGCTGTAACGTAAAGCATTACAAATTTATCTTCCATGAGGGTAACTATTAATGATGTACGGGTGATGTCGTTAATGTCGTGTCAGGTTGGAAAATTGTGAGTGCCCTGTAATCAACAGGCATTTTTAAGCAGAAAAGAGCATGTCTTAGTCAGGCGTATATTAAGACATTAGGCAACAGCTAAATTTTATTTGATAAAATTATTTAGTTAAGTTAATAAAAACACCTTTTATTTATAAGCTAAAAATGGCAGGTGAATTACAAAAAGGCAGCAGTGCTCAGCAGGCAAAAGCTAAAAATTTCCTTCAGGTATAAGCCTGGCCTTTTTTATGCTCATGAGGCTGACGAGTACCTGCTTGCGAAGCACATAAACCCATCCCTTTCGCCCGCTTGTATCGGTGGTTAAGGTACGATCGTAAAGGTTGCGCTCGTCTCCCGGCCCGAAGTAGTCTTCCAGCTCATCAAGGCGCTGCAGGGTTTCGTGGTCGGTTTCGTAAAGCTCAGCCTGAACCAAAAGACCGGGCTTATCAGCCGGTATGATACCTGGAAAGCTGCCAAGATCCCACAGTTCAAATCCTCTTAGCTCACTCAGCCCCACAAATCGAGCGCCGCTCAGCAGATAATGATTGGCATGGTTTTTCTTGAGTGTACCGTAAACAAAAACCTGATGAAGCATGTGAGCGGGTGTTTGTTGTTGAGTGGTATGCCTCGGCCTGAGAGCGTAACAGAGCTGAAGACCTGAGCTGATCAGTGTTTTATGTTTGAATTGTGCACCTGCAAATCTAACTTTAGACCAAGTCAAAAAAATATTCGCAATTTTCGTTTTAACAGAAAGGCCCGATTTACAGGCATCACACTAAAATTTAACCAAAACAGGCTGATATGTCAGATAAAAAGCAGGAATGTCCGTCTTGTGCCATGATGGTTGATGCAGATGCAGAAGCCTGCCCGATTTGCGGATATGATTTACCCAAAACCTCAAAAAGCGTGCTAATTGGTGTTTGGCTGCTCATTCTGCTGATGATGATTTGGGTCTTTTTTTGATATACAATTAGGGGTTACAGCTGTTTTAAAAACGACAAAAGGCTGCCGTGTGAGAAACACGGCAGCCTTTTGTAATAATGAACAAGCTGCAATCAGGGGATAAAGCTGAGGCTGTCCCTGCGCTGCAGAATGGGATCTTCACTTGCAAACAGCGCCATATTCTGATACATGTTGTAGCGGCGTTTGATTTCCGTAACATAGTTTACGGGTTCGGTTCCGCGCACAAACCCAAACCTTGCCTGACTAAAAAAACGGGGTTGCATCAAAAGCAGCAGCGACTGCGCAACGTCATCCCAGTTGTTGGGGTCGCGGTTGCGGTCAACGGTTAGGCGGCGTGCATCGGCCATGTGCCCCATGCCGGCATTGTAGGTAGCAAGAGCGAAGGCAAGCTGCCTGTCATCATCCATGTAGCTGTAGTGATCGAGGTGTTTGCGCAGGTAGCGCAAGCCTTCCCGGATGTTGGTTTCCGGATCCCAAAGCTCGTGCTCTTCGTAGGGTGAGAATCGCGGGATGATCTGCATGAGCCCGATAGCACCCATGCGGCTTTTTGCATAAGGATCGAAGCGGGATTCCTGAGCCATAACAGCCAGTACGAGTTTCCAGTCAACGCCATACTCTTCTGCAAGCGGCTGTACGAGCCTGTCGTACGGGGAGAAGAGGCCTTCGTAGCCGGTAACCCTGTGAGAGTTGTAGCTGCGCACCGTGTAGGTTGCCGGGCGGTTATCGAAGTACCGCTGCCGCAGAATATTCATAAAAGAAGAGCGGCGGGGCATCAGATCGGCATCACTGATAGAAAAGTGGCCGGCAATGAAGCGGTCCATCTGATCGGTAAGTTCAGAAGCATTAGCCCTTACACCCCAGGCAATCTGCTCATTGCCGCTTACTACAGGGCCGGTTGTAATACCGCTGATGTAGTTTGATGCCGCCTGAAACAGGTTGGCATCGGCAATGGTCATATCAAACTCACCGTCGGCGATAGCAAACATAATGGCTTCGGTGTCCCACATTTCGGGAAGCACGTTAATTTCAAAACCATATCCGTAATCGCGCTGCAGCTGTTTGAGGGTTTTGAAGTAAGAACTTCCCCTGCGAACGCTTATTACCGCACCTTCAAGCTCACTAAGGCTGTAGGGTACAGGCTCGCCTTCGCGCAGCACCAGCACCTGTTCAACAATATTGTAGGGAGATGAAAAAGCGATGTATTGTTGTCGTGCCTGTGTGATACTGTAATTTGCAGCGATGAAGTCACCCCGGCCGGCATTTAGCAGGTCAATGGGTTCTTCGTTATTGCCGGCAATAACAACTTCAAGGCGAAGGTTATGCTGTTCAGCAAAACGACGCGCAAACTCAAACTCAAAACCACGCTCTTCGCCTCTGTGCAGAAAATAAGAGCTGGAATTGAACCGCGTAATCATACGAATTACGCCTTCCTGCTTAATGGCATCGAAATCCCGTACCACGGGTTCCGGTACACTAACGTTAAGAATCTGCAGACTGTCAGTTTCAGTATCCTGCTCAGCTACTGTAGCCGGCTGAGAGGTGAAGCTGATCAACAGGCCAAAAGCGCCGGTTACTGCCAGTGCAGGCAGCAGATACCGAAACTTGTTACGACCGGTCGCAGATTCATTGAATAACGCTTGTTTCATTAAACTTAATTTAGGTGAAACGGTTTTATGCAGACTGTTACCGCGTTTGTTTTGCGGGCCTTCTGCCGGGCTGCTAAAGTTGCAGCAGCCGATAAAACCGAAGGAGTGCCTGTGTTTCAGGACTTGCGGGTGAAACACCCGGAAAAAACACATTCAGATTAAAACGAGTAGTAGCTGAAAGAGTTGTGTTGTTTCCGGCTGTTTCTGTTTTGTTCGTAAAGCCGTTTGGTTTGTGATGAAGCGATGCTGATGAATGTTTTCAATCAGTTAAACAAAAATACGAGCTTTGAAAATAGCCTTCATCAGAAAATTTGTCAGTAAAACAGCAATTACTTTATAAAATAAAGGAATTGGTTACTGCCCTTTAGTTTTCGGGGTAGCGCTTCCACCAAACCATGAGAGCCCAACCCCTGCCATAATTACCAGCATAGCTGCCGATTCCGGCACACTCGGAATCTCGCTAAAAAGGAATCCCGCGAGCAAAATGGCGAAAACCGGCTCAATCAGTATCAGGGTTGAAAGCAGCGTAGGTGCAACAAATTTCACACTGTAGTTCAGGGATCCGTGCCCAAGTATCTGAGGGCCTATAGCCAGCGCAATACCGCAAACCCAGGCAATCAGGCTCGCCTCGAGGGAAGGGCGCAAAAGCAGTAAAATGATCAGGCAGCCCAGGGCGGTGCCACTGTAAACCCTGAAGACGAAATCAAGCCAGCCCCCTTTGGCCCGCAGCCTGCGGCTAAGCAGTAAATAGAACACGAACATAACTGCGGCTGCAACGGCAAACAGATTACCTAAAACAGGATTTGTATAGGTTGCCGCCGGGTCAGTATCCATTACCCCTAAAATCAGTGAACCCCCGAATGCCGTAAATACCCCAAGCCAGGTGAGCCTGCCGAAACGCCCGCTTCCTGTAGCTGATTCAACTACAATTAAAATAATAGGATGAATGGTTACCAGTACGGAAGCAGATGCCACCGAGGTGAAGGAAAGCGAGGCAAACCAGAGCACGAAGTGAAGCGCAAGGAACAGGCCCGCCGCCCCGGCATACAGGTTGTCTCGTGTGCTCCATGCCGCCTGCGGGGCAACAGCACGCTGCCTCAGCCAAAACGGCAGCAAGATAAGCGCGGCCGAAACGGTGCGTATGCAGGCCAGAAATACAGGATCGGTATCGCCGGCATAGCGTACCAGAATGGGCGCAAAAGCGAAGGTTGCCATGCCGGCCCCAAGCAAAAGTACCAGCCGGGAAACCGAAGGGGAATCGGTACTCAAAGCAGGATTTACCGGATCCGATCCATAGAGCGGATCAGTTTGATATCATTTTTGATCGCCTTTATCGCCAAAAACTGCAGGGTGAGGCCAAAAAGCAGCATCAGCACGCCGGCAAGTTCCCAAATCATTTCGGAATTAATCCGGCCCATGCTAAAAAAGATGCCGGCTGCCGAGCCAAAAGCCATCACCTGAAACAGGCATGCATAGGATGTTATCTGTGCCTGCCGCTCGCGCTTTTTATACAGGAAAATACTGTACAGACTAATAACTGCCGCAAAACCGGCTGCCGCTGTAAGAAACGGAAGCAGCCAGTCGCTCGGGTCGGTACGGGCCTGCTCAAAAAGCGGGGTGAAATAAAAAAGAACATTTAACAATACGGCCAGGGCCAGATAGACGGTTTGTATGCGCTGAATCACGTAAATATTGTTTTTTTTGATGAATGATTGAAGTATCCGGCAAAGATAACATTTTATACCCTCATCGAAATCAGCCAAATTTGATTCTCAGTGCCCGGCTTTCAGCCCTGATTTAAATTAAACAGGCCCTTTCTGTATATTAGGCGCATCATTATTATCAAACCCGTAAATACGTGTACCGTGTAGCCCTCCAGAATTTCGAAGGTCCGCTTGATCTGCTGCTTTTTTTTATCAGGCGGGACGAACTCGACATAAAAGACATCCCGATTTCACGCATTACCGATCAGTTTATGGAGTACCTGAGCGTGCTCGATGAGCTCGATCTCGAAGTTGCCAGCGAGTTTATCCTAATGGCAGGCACGCTCATGGCCATCAAGGCACGCATGCTGCTGCCACGGCCTGAGTTCGAAGAAGATGAACTTCCTGAGCACGACCCCCGATACGAGCTGATCCAAAGCCTGCTGGAGTACAAACGGTACAAAGAGATGGGGGTAGAATTCCGTGAGCTCGAAAGCGAGGCTTCAAAAGAGTATTTCCGCGGAAATCTTGCCCCCGATCAGGTTTCGGTACCACAGTCGGGCGAAGCACTGCGCGATGTTACCATGATTGACCTCATGGCGGCTATTAAAGAAGTCTTCCTCCGCAAAAACATGGAAGAACCCGTGCATCAGGTTGACCGGCCCGAAACCAGTATAGAAGAGATGGCCGAGCGTATCCTGCTGCATCTGCACCGCAACGGCCGCACTTCCTTCATCACCCTCTGCGAAGATGCTGATTCGGCCATGTATGTAGTTGTCACCTTTCTCTCCGTGCTGGAAATGGTGAAAGAGGGGCAGCTGCACCTGTTCATTTCCGAAGAAAATCAGTTTGATTTTTATGTGGATATCCCCCGAATAGATGCGGGGAATAATTTCCAGCAAATCCTTGAGTTAATCTGACCCCATCTTTACTCAAAACAGTTTCCCCAACATTTTTAGATAAATCCGAATCATGCTTAAATCACTTCGTCTTACCGCATTTGCGGCCCTGCTGCTCTGTTTATTTTTTAGTGATGGATGGGCTTCCGGCCCTGAAGCCCGCTCCGTAGCTGATCATCATGCCTCCGCTGATGCTGAAAATAGCCGTGATAACGCAGCTTTTTTTGAATTTCGTGAGCTGATTACGGCTGAGTTGCTCTATCAGCACCTCAGCGTGCTGGCCGGCGACAGCCTGATGGGCCGCGGCACCGGGCAGCAGGGCATTGATATGGCGGCCGATTACCTCGCCTACTGGCTGGAGCGCTACGAACTTACCCCAAAAGGCGACGACGGAGGCTGGTTTCAGCACTTCGACCTGATGGCCAACCGCACCTCGGAAATCCGCTATGAACTGCGGCAGATTAGCGACGCAGACACGCTGCTGGTCTGGGAAGATGCTGCTTCGCGCTTTGAGCCGTCTTCCTTTTTTAATGAGTTCGGCGGCGAAGTTGATCTCGCAGGCCGGGTCGTTTTTGCAGGCTTGGGTTTCAGCGATGCCGAAGCGGGCGTTAACCACCTGGAGGGTCTTGAAGTGCGCGGCAACTGGGTGGTGCTGTTCCGTGAGCTCCATTCGGATGCAGAGGCCGATACTGCGCTTGTCGCTGCTATGATGCAGCAGCGCGCCTCCGATCTGCTGTTTCGGCAGGGCGCCCGCGGGCTGCTGCTGATCGGTGAAACCGACGTTGAAGCCTTCGAAGCCGAAGCCATGCGCCGCAGCCGGCTTATTGGCAAGCCCTCAGGGATCCGCCTGCCCGACCGCGGCGGCCGCAGCGGTTTTGCGCTCGGCGTAAAAAGCGTGAGCCCCGATATGGCCGTGATGCTGCTCGGTCTCAATGAAGCGTCCGAGGTAGAAGCCCTGCACCGCGAGGTATCGGAAGATCTCACCCGAAACCGCAGCTTCACTACCGACCTGCACCTGAGTTCCCGTGCCATCCGGGAGGAAGTCGTACTGCCCTCACGCAACGTGCTTGCGTTTATTGAAGGATGTCATCCTGAACTAAAACAGGAAGTTGTGGTGCTTTCCGCGCATTACGACCACATGGGAATCGGGCAGCCCGACGAAACCGGCGATATGATTTACAACGGCGCTGACGACAACGGCAGCGGAACGGTCACAACCCTTGCGATTGCCAAAGCAGCACAGCAGGCCAAAGCGGAGGGGCACTGCCTCGACCGAAGCCTGCTTTTCCTTTTTGTAACGGCAGAGGAACACGGCCTTCTCGGCAGCCGCTATTATTCCGATAATCCCGTAATCCCGATTGAGCAGACCGTAGCCAATTTCAACCTCGATATGTTTGGTCGCATCGATTATGAATACGCGGGCACGGGCAAAGATTATATCTATATAATAGGTGCGGAAATTATATCAAGCGACCTTAACCGGCTGCTGCATCAGGCCAACGCGCAAACGGAAAACCTGATTCTCGATATGCGCTACAACGACCTCGACGACCGCAATCAGTTTTATCGTCGCAGCGATCACTGGAACTTCGGCCGCCTCGGGGTGCCCTTCATTTTTTTCTTTTCAGGCCTGCACGATAATTACCATCAGCCATCCGACACAGTTGACCTTATCCCGTTTGAGCTGCTTGAGAAACGCGCCCGCCTCATTTTTGCCACCCTTGCAGAAGTAGCCAATTCACCCGTGAGGCCGGTTGTGGATAATCAGGCATTTATCGAGCGCACGCAGCGCTAAGTGTCCGTAAACTTTACGGCTTGTTTAAATGAAAGAGGCTTTGTACCGGTTCGGAAACCTGTGCAAAGCCTTTTTTTACGCTTAAAACGGGGGCTTAAAAAATCAGGTAGCTTTTCAGCAGGGTATGAAATGCTTTCGTGTCGATAGGTTTGGTGAGGTAGGCATTCATCCCTGCCTGAAGGCAGCGATTCTTGCCACCTGCAAAGGCGCCTGCGGTAATTGCAATAATCGGTGTTGGTTTAAGCTTATGTTCTTTTTCATGTGCGCGAATGCAGATGGTTGCTTCAATACCGTCCATCACGGGCATTTGAATATCCATGAGGATCATCGTAAAAGCGTCCTGCCGGAACAAACTCAGCGCCTGCCCGCCGTCTTCTGCTTCAACAAGTGCTGCTTGCGGAATAATTTTTTTGATTATTGCAGCCAATAATTTGCGGTTCATGATGATGTCATCCACCAACATGATTTTCAACACGGGCTGGGTCATTATGGAAACAGTAAGAAATGGTGTGGGGTAAAAGTTGCTGAATTGCTACCGGAGGCGAAGTTACTTAACTCTTGAACAAGCCTGTTTATTTACCCGGATCATGGTTGTATTATCGGATATGTTATTTGTGCTGAATGAAGCGCTGGCTGTTTACGGCTAACAAACGGCGAATAAAAGATATTTATAAAAAAGTTTGATCTAATATACTACTTTGAAGGTAGTTAGTATGGCATTAAGGTGCAATACTGTGTTAAACAACATGGTCATGATTTGACCGGAATTTAGCGTTAACTATATTTTTTGCAATCACTTAAACTTCACATATTTTAGGAATGCTATCAACTAAAACCCGCTCAATCATTTAAAACGGAGCACACGTATGGAACCCAAACAATTGAAGATTCAGAATCACTGGCTTGGCACTGATTCAGCGGTACATGAAAAGGTGAGCGGAAAAGACAGCGGCCTGTTTGCTGACGCACTTCCCGATACCATTGTTATTCACTACACCGGCGGACCATCGGCAAGGTCGGCTGTTAACACCTTTCGCAATCCGCAGGTAAAAGCGTCGGCTCATATTGTGATCGACTACGACGGCACCATCATACAGCTTATCCCTTTTAACAGAATTGCCTGGCATGCCGGGGTAAGCCATTGGGGCGACCGGCATAGCCTGAACCGCTATTCTATTGGTATCGAAATTGTGAACCCCGGCTACCTCACCCGCTCCGGCTCCGTTTGGCGGGGTGCTTATGGTGATACCTACGGTGAAGAGCAGGTAATGGAAGCCGTGCATCAAAATGAGGCGGAACCGAGATGGTGGCGCGTTTTTGAACCCGAGCAGATGCAGGCCTGCCATCAGCTGTGCGAGGTGCTCATGCAAACCTACGGAATTACCGAAATACTGGGGCATGATGAAATTTCGCCCGGCAGAAAGCAGGATCCGGGCCCTGCGTTTCCGATGGACCGTTTCCGGGGCAGGCTGCTTGATACCGACCGCAGTGATGAAACACCGGAAGAGAAACCCCGCGAACGGCGGCAGGGTACGGTTACGGCCTCAAGCCTCAACATCCGCAAAGGTCCGGATGCGGGAAGCGAGCGCGTAACCGATCCGCTCCCGAAAGGAACGAGTGTGCGCATCCTCAAAGAGGAAAACGGCTGGCTCGAGGTGGAAACGGTTATCAGGGGCTGGGTTTCAGCGCAGCACATCAGCGAGCGCTGACGGCGGCCCGGGCCGGGATAGCATCACTTTTCCTTCAGCATCATGGCGATCGGGTAGTGATCGCTGTAGCCCGTATCCGGCCTGAAATCACGGGGTGTTGACGGCCGCCCGAACCGGATGGGATCCGGATACATGCCGCCGCTCACCATCTCCGGGAACTTCTCGATGCGGGCATTTCTGCCGTCAGCGAAGGGCGCGAGCCTTACCGGCGCGCTGCCGAGCAGGGCGCCGCGCGATACCATGAGCTGATCAATCACAAGCGGGAAGTTGTTGAAATAAAAGGTGCCTTCCGCATCGCCGAGCACGGGCCACATCAGGTTGAACAGCCGCGGGATGCGCGCATTGCGCACCCGTGTGAGCGAATTAGACGACAACGCATATTCGGTAAGTGCCCGGTTGAACGGCTCGTCGTTGAAATCACCCATCACCACCACCGGAATATCGCTGCCGCGGATCTCGAAAATCCGCTCCATCCAGTAGCTGAGCGTCTCGGCGGCCATAATCCGGTAGGGCTCAGAGCCGTGCTCGCCGCCCCGCCGCGACGGCCAGTGATTGCCGATTACCAGCAGCGGGTTTCCGCCCGGCTTTGTGCGCAGGTTGATCTGAAGCAGGTCGCGGGTGGCACTTCGCTTGAGCACTTCATGATGAAAGAGCTGCTCAAACGCAAACAAATCAGCATCATAAATAAAGGCGACATCGATGCCGCGGTTGTCGTTGGTTGGGTGATGCGCTGCCCTGTAATTCCGCCCAAGAGCCCCCAGCTTGCTGATGAGGCCGTCGAGCACGGCCTCATTTTCAACCTCGCACATGCCCAGCAGGTCAGGACCCGCATTGCCGTTCATTTTCATGATGATGTGCGCCAGCTGATTCAGCTTTTGGTCGAGTACGGCAGC
>JAFIET010000074.1 GCA_020832405.1 Balneolales bacterium | reverse complement strand
CGGTAATTGTGGTCGTATTAGCAGCTTCAAATCCGGCATCCGTAACAGCTTTAGCGTAAGTATGATTTTATTTCTGAATAATCTACAAAATTAAATCTTTTTTAAAAGGGAATTTCGGGTAGCAGAATTGGTAGGTTTCTCTTGTTAACAGTGATTCAGAATCTATTTAACTACTAATCCGCCAGTGTATCTTTTCTAATCGAGCGTGAATTTCCTTAAGCGTTGTCAATATTTCAGGTTCATCCGGCAGCTCTCCATATACAAGATTTCTGAAGTCACTTTCATACGTCGATCGCAGCTTCATCCAGGTTGATTCACATTCTTTATAAATGAGGGCCTCTGACGGATGGTTTTCAAGCCATTCACTGCCGCTTCTGAAGCTGGCCACATCATCTGACCCGACCTTATTTATTAGGTCATCAAAGCCCGAAGAATTGAAAAAACTCCTCACCTCTTCTTCTGCAAGCAGCTTATGGAGATCATACGTATGGCGGATTTTAGCTTTCAGGTTGATAAGCGGTTGATCTGTAAATGAAAACCTGACGAGGCTCATTATTTTCTCGCATAGGGTCCGGTTCACATGCAGTACGTTCATCGTAAATGGCTCCAGCTCATATTCGCGGATCATCGGTTTTTGATCCGTACCCAGAATCATTTTGCGAATAAAGGTATCCACTGGTAATGGTACAAACGGCTCGAAATTACCAAGCGCGCTTATTTCAACTATAAGTATATCCCGAACCTGCCCAAAACTTCCTTTAAACTCCTTCTTATACTGGTGTGCAGTCTTCCTCAGATTGCCATGTTTGCTTGTTAACCCCTTTATTTCAACCTCAGGCAGTATTTTAGCCGCTTCTTTACTAATGGCTCTTATTCGCTTTGCGATTGTAGTTGCACTTTCGCCTTCCTGCGAAACTACGGCAAGATCAATGTCTTCTGAAAAACGCTCAATCAACCCATGACACTTTGACAGCGCAGTACCTCCTTTAAAAACTATTTTATCACCGGCTTCAGACTGAAACAAAGATTTCAGCATAAAAGTGACCCAGTAATCTTTCTCTACAAATATTTCGGGCAAAACAAGCTCAGCTGCTGTTTTTCGTATGGCATCTGTAAATAGCTTCTTATGCTTATGCAGTATCATTTGATGTTCCAATTTTGTGAAGTCGAGAGTGCTTCTTCCGCCCCCGGAATGGCATAGGTAGTAATCGGATTCAAAGAACGCTTCAGGCGCTCTGTGGCCGAACTTTTGCCCTGATCTTCCAATATAGCACCAAGCAGCGCCTGTGCGGCTGGCGGATACTTGAGAGCCAGCCTAACCATAGTATTTATTTTGCCCGGTTCCAGCGTACTGAATTGCTCCGAAAGTAAACGTATTGAGTTTTGTACCGTAGCGTCCGGTATTTTTTTGAGGTATCTGAGACAGTCCAGGTACTGCAGCAGAGGGATGTTTTCTTTTGTGATGATATTCTTTTGCAGGATAAATGATATTCTGAACCGACCTCTTTTAAAAGCGGGACGTATTTGGTTCTTGCCAATCTGTATTACACTGCTTACTTGTGTGGTGAGGTTCAGTTGATTATAAATGCTAACACCAGTCAGGTATCCTGTAACCTTGCCCTCATCTTCCAGCAGGTCTTTTACAACCTGATAGGGATCGGGCGGCAGAACTCCAAAAGCGGACTGTTCGGGTTTGTAGTAGCGCCCTTTGGAAAGCTTCTCTATTTTCCCGCCGACTGCCATACGGTTCAGCGCTTTTATCACAGCTTCCTTGTTATTCACCTCACCAATAAAATCTTCATAGGTAAAAACATATCCTTTGGGAAGTCTGTTAATCATATATACAACAAAATCAGTAGTTTTCATGGGTATACTTTTTGTCTGCAATATACGGGATGTCCAGTTTATTTAATAAAATACTGGACATATTGATGTTTTCCTTAAGCGGCGAACGATCAAGCTTAATTAATTTGGGGGATTAACCTTCCCACTGCTTTACGTGATATTTGTTGAACAGATCCTGCCGATATTCACCACTCAGGGCGACCTGCCCGACTACCGGCGGAAGCGACCGTGATCCCGATCCCGAACAAACTGCAGTTGCTTTGATATCGATATCCTCCCCCCTGCTGTTTGAACCAACAAAATTATGGTCCTTTTCTCAAGGCTATCAGCTTATAAAGACCTTGTTTTTGAACCACATCGGTATTTTTATTTCAGCATTCAAAACTCCCTGTTAATCTTTACCACTCCTTTCAAGGCGACCCGTCGTAACAATTCCCCTTGCTTTCTTTTTGTGTTTCCGGCGGGATGCGTTTGGGATGGCGCAAGGTGTTAAGCTCCGGAACAATTAGCCCACTCAATCCCCCCGCCCGATGCGCGTATCCCCCCCGCAAGTCTGCACCGCGGTTTCAGCGCACCATTTGCGCATGATGTCCACGGAAAAACCCGGGCTTCTAAACCGCTTGCATCAGAGGGACGATGTGCCGTAAGCTTCGGGTCGTTTTCTTTACAACTTTTGCCCTCGGCACAGGCAGGAATCCGGGGGCTTTGGCTTAATTTGCGGCAATAAATTGTCTGAAAGGCTGTTTTTTCCGGTCTTCAGTTTTCAACCATCATTCACCCTTACGCTATGCGATACTTTACGTTAAAGCACTTGTTCATGGCATTGGTCGCCGTCCTGCTGCTGCAGGCAGTCCCTGCCGCTGCCGCTGTTCTCGCGCAGGATCAGCATGACGACAACACCCGGCTGCTTCGCTTCCCGGCTACCAATGGCGAGCAGATTGTGTTCACTTTTGCCGGCAACCTGTTTACCGTCGGTATAGAGGGCGGTGTGGCCCGGCAACTCACCAATCATGAGGGCTTCGAAATGTTCCCGCGCTTCTCGCCCGACGGCACCGAAATTGCCTTTACGGGTCAGTACGACGGCAATACCGAAGTGTACCTCATGCCTGCGGAGGGCGGCATCCCGCAGCGGCTCACCATCACCGCAACCCTCGGCCGCGATGATGTGGGCGACCGCATGGGCCCCAACAACATTGTGATGGGCTGGCACCCCACGCTGGACGCCGTGCTGTACCGCTCCCGCAAACGCTCCTTTAACGCCTTTCAGGGGCAGCTTTTTCTGGCCGGGCGCGGCGGCGATATTTCGCAGCAGGTTCCGCTGCCGAGAGGCGGCTTTGCCTCCTACTCCCCCGACGGCACGCAGCTGGCCTATAACCGCATCTTCCGCGAGTTCCGCACCTGGAAACGCTACCGTGGCGGCATGGCCGATGACATCTGGATTCACGATTTCGAATCCCGCGAAACCATCAACTTCACCAACAGCAACTCGCAGGATATCATCCCGATGTGGCACGGCGACCAGATTTTCTTCGCCTCCGACCGCGATGATAACATGCGGATGAACCTTTGGGTGCAGGATGTGAACGGCACCGAAGCCCGGCAGCTCACCTTCTTTGAAGATTTCGACATCAAATTTCCGTCAATAGGCGGCGGATTCATCGTTTTTGAAAACGGCGGCTTTATCTACCGCTTCCATATCGAAAGTGAGCAGCTCGACCGGGTGCCGATTCGGGTGCACTCAGATAATCTGTTCAGCCGGGGCGGTCTTGTTCAGGTTCACGATCAGATTCAGTTCTGGGGCGTTGCGCCCGATGGCAGCCGGGCCCTGTTCGGCGCGCGGGGCGACATCTTCACGGTGCCGGCAAGCAGCGGCATTACCCGCAACATCACGCAGTCAGCCGGGGTACACGACCGCAACCCGGCCTGGTCGCCCGACGGGCGGCATATCGCCTACATTTCAGACAAGACCGGCGAAAACGAAATCTGGATGCGTCCGCAGGATGGCTCCGGCGAAGCCGTTCAGCTCACCGACGGCGCCGACACCTACTTCTTCTCCATACAGTGGTCGCCTGACAGCCGCTACATCCTGTGGACCGACAAAAAACTCCGCCTCCGGTTTGTCGATACCCAAAACCGGCGCGTCACCACGGTTGATACTGCCGAATTCTGGGAAATCAGCAGCTTCACCTGGTCGCCCGACAGCAAATGGATTGCCTGGACCCGCCCCGAAACCGAAGGCATGCAGCGCATCTGGATGTACTCCGTGGCCTCCGGCGAATCCTTCCCGGTTACCGATAAATGGTTCAGCTCCGGAAATCCGGCATTCAGCGACTGCGGACGCTTCCTGTTTTTCACCTCCAACCGCGATTTCAACCCCATCTACAGCTGGACCGAGTGGAACCACGCCTATCAGGATATGTCGCGCATCTACATGATTGCGCTGGCTCAGGAAACCCGCTCGCCCTTCCTGCCCCAAAATGACGAGGTCAACGCGCCCGAAAGCAGCAGCGAAAGCGCCATTTCCGGGGATAATGTGAAGGTTGACCGCGCGGGCATCATCGACCGCATCATACAGCTGCCGGTACAGCCCTCGAATTATTTCAACCTGAATGCTGCGGGCGGGCGCATCTATTATATGCGCAACGGCAGCCGCGATCAGCGCGCCCTGCTGCTCATGTACGATATTGCGGCACAGAAAGAAACCGAGCTGGGCGCGGTAAACAGCTACCTGATTTCGGCCGACGGCAAAAAGATGATGGTATGGCAGCAGGGCCGGTACGGCATTATTGATCTGCCTGCGCGGCCGGTCGAAGTTACGGAGCCCCTCAGCCTCAGCAACATGCGCGTAAACCTGGACCGGCAGGCCGAATGGCTTCAGATTTTTGATGAAAGCTGGCGGCAGATGCGCGACTTCCTCTATGCCGACAACCTGCACGGTGTGGACTGGCACCGCGTGCGCGAGCTGTACCGTCCGCTGGCAGAAGCCGCGCGGCACCGCCTCGACCTCACCTATGTGATCGGCGAAATGATCGGTGAGCTTAATGTGGGCCACGCCTACGTAGGCGGCGGCGATGTGCCGCAGCCGGCACGCGTACCGCTGGGTCTGCTGGGCGCGGAGCTCAGCCGCGACGGCAGCGGCTTCTACCGCATCGACCGCGTACTACGCGGGCAAAACTGGGTAACGGGCCGTCGCTCGCCCCTTACTGAAGTGGGCGCAAGCGTGCCGGAAGGGCACTACATCATCGCTGTGAACGGCATGCTCACGAGCGATATGGCCAACATTTTCGAAAGCCTGATCGGCCTGGCCGGTGAAACCGTGGTGCTCACCGTAAACGAGCGCCCGCGCACACAGGGTGCCCGCGAAGTGCTGGTGCAGCCGGTAGCCGACGAGGCCGACCTGTACTACTTCAACTGGGTGCAGCGCAACATCGAAATCGTGAACGAGGCCACCAACGGCAGGGTCGGGTACATCCACATCCCCGACATGAGCCCGGCGGGTCTCAATGAGTTTGTGAAGCATTTCTACCCGCAGCTGCGCAGGGAAGCCCTCATTATTGATGTGCGCGGCAACGGCGGCGGCAACGTTTCACCGATGATTATCGAGCGCCTGCGCCGCGAAATCGCGATGGTGAGCGCGGCCCGCAACGTGGTTCAGCGCCCGAACCCCGAGCACATGATGCTGGGCCCCATGGTTACCCTGCTCGACGAGCACTCCGCCTCCGACGGCGACATCTTCCCGTTCCGCTTCCGTCAGCACAACCTGGGGCCGCTCATCGGCATGCGCTCCTGGGGCGGGGTAATCGGCATCCGCGGCTCGCTGCCCTTCACCGACGGCGGTATCCTCAACCGGCCGGAGTACGGCCTGTACAACATCGAGGGCACCGAGTGGATTATCGAAGGCGTGGGCGTTGAGCCCGATATCGAAATCGACAACGACCCCGCGCGCGAGTTCGACGGAATCGACGATCAGCTGAACCGCGGCATCGGGGAAATCCTGCGCCTGCTCGAAACCGAAGGCTTCCAGCTGCCCCCGCGCCCGGACTTCCCCATCCGCAACTAAGCCGTATTGAAGTTCAGTCACCCGGAACCCGGATGGTTTTGGGATCCGGACCGAACAGTGAACCTAAAATCCAAAAACCCCGCAGCGCTCCGCTCAGGAGATGCTGCGGGTTTTTATTTTTGGGGAAAACTCCGTGCGCATCACGGTCAGCAGTGCTGGTTCAGCCGCCCTCAGCCAACGGCAGGGTCCGTGCTTTTTGATGCGCGTATGTGCGGAATCCGGTCGTCAGGTTCAAAATCACCCTCAGGCCCCGCCCGGCCCCATCCGCGTTACACCAGTGGACAGTGCGGGGCCGGCGGTGTTCATGTTCAGGCGGCAGGCTTCGGGATTGCGGTCTGCAGCGCAGCCCCAAAAGCAAGGCGCCTCCCGCAGGATTGGGAGGGCAGAGCCAGCACGACTGCCCTTGATGTGCACGGCGTTCACCCCAAAAAAAAGCCCGTCGGCCCTTCCGGAAATTTGGGGCAGGCCTGCTTTGTTTTTTTGGGTGATGGCATGGGTTGATGCGTGCTGTGGCCTGAACGACTCCCTGCGAAGGCCTGCAAGATTTTGATTTTTATGAATGTATAACACCCATTCCTCTCCAAAACAATGAAATATTTCGCTTAATCCTGAAGATGAGTCCCGCTGCAACCATTCCTGGCTGCAGCGGGATTGTTTGGGTTTATGGCCATGATTTATTTCGCCTGTAGTGGCCATACGTCTGTAAATGGTAGTCTACCTCAAATATTAAACTGGAATATTACTCATCTGATTTTAGGAATAATTAGACAGACCATGTTTAGGTTTTCCCTATAAAACCTTAAGAACCATCATAAAAACACCATTCTCAATACTACCCCATTTATTCTTTTTATATCCTTGCAAAGAAGGATTTGTCAGACACTTTTTCATAATAAGTTCATCTAAAATTTCATAGCCTGTAAACACACCGCATTTTTCCACAGCCTTAATAAAAGTATATTTTTGTAAACAACAAATAATCAAAGATAGAGATAAACCAATATTAAACTTAATCTTACAGCCACCTTGTCGACAGCCAGTAAGTAAATATAAACACACAGAACTTTACACACAACGAAGTACAGGGCTTATTTTTTGCTTTTTTTGAAATTTGAATAATAAGTATTTTTACTTATAGCATACATTGAAATCATCGATAAAATAAATCCAAGCATACATTATTCGCACTCACACTCGTGAATATACTTATGTACTAATACAGTACCCCGAATTCTCCTACTAATCATCCAAGGCCGAAAGAAGAACAGATGATGGTTAACTATCGCTAAACAGCGTTGTTGAGCCACAAACGGATTCGGGCATCAGGTACAGTCCGGCTCAGCATTCTTGCTAAATTTTTGGAGCAAACAGGTGATTTAGCGGGCGTTCCGGGTCTGTTAATCCACAAACAAATCCGATGCGCTTCGCCCTTGTCAAGGCATGATAAAAAAAAAAGCCGCCGGAAACTAAATTTCCGGCGGCTTTGGTAATCTTCAGCTGCTGAAAGAGTCGCAGCTAAAAGCTGAAATGGCTGATTTTATTTCACCAGCATCATCTTGCGGGTTTGTACGAAGCTGCCCGCCTGAATGCGGTAGATGTACATGCCGCTGGAGAGGCGGCTGGCGTCGAAGTTCACGCTGTGCCGGCCGGCGGCCTGCTGATCGCTCACCAGAACTGCTACCCGCTGCCCCATCAGGTTGTACACTTCCAGCTGTACCTGCGCGGCTTCCGGCAGGGCATAGCTGATTTGCGTAGTCGGGTTGAAGGGGTTGGGATAGTTCTGGTTGAGGGCGAACTCAACAGGCAGGTCATCGCGGCCGATATCGGTTGTGATGATGGTCTGGAAGGTAAAGGCCTCTGACCATGGCCCTACACGATCGCTGTTTTCGCCGCGCACGCGCCAGAAGTAGGTGCTGCTGCCCTGCAGGCCGCTCACAAACTGCTGTGTGTTTATGAGGTTGGTAGCATCAACTGCGAGCTGCTCAAATTCCTCATCGAGGGCGATTTGCAGATCGTAGGTTTCGGCACTTGCAGCAGCCTGCCAGTTGAACACGCCGAAAAGCTGGATATCAACGGCATTGTTGGCGGGGAAGAGCTTCACAACGGCGGAGGGCTCGGCTTTGGCTGTGGTGAAGTTCCAGACTTCAGACCACTCGCCTTCGCCGGCAATGTTGAAGCCTTTTACCTGCCAGAAGTAGGTTGTCTCAGCTTCCAGATTCTCGAGTGAGATAAAGGTTTCACCGGTTTCGGCTTCGAAAACTTCATCAGCCAGATCGGCATCAGCAGAAATGCGGAATACGTAGGTTTCGGCATTTGCATCGGCATCCCACTCGAAAACGATGTCTTCAAAAACGGAGGTCGCTTCATTGGCGGGCGTGCTGAGCGCGATGGCTTCGGGCAGCCCTTCCACAATCACGAGTGTTACGGGCACCGTTACTTCCGGGTTGATCGGGTCGTTGGTGGTGATGGTCACAACCGCGCCATAGGTACCCGCGGGTACGCCTTCAACCGAGAAATTCAGGCTGATTTCCTGTACGTCTTCATGAGCTATGGCACCGCTTGCGGGCTCAGCTTCGAGCCATGCCATGGCGGCTTCATCAACTGTGATGGCGTACTCAAGGGTTTCAAGTCCCTGATTTGCAATGGTGAAAGATCCTTGCGGATTTTCATCGCGCACGGTGGCGAAGGTCATGTTGGCGGCATTCAGAATCATGCGCGGCTCTTCAATCACGATATCCATTTCCAGGGTTACCGGAATCTGGAACAGCGGGTTTTCCGGGTCGTTGGTTGCAATAGAAATGAGCGCGTTGTAGATGCCTTCCGGTACATTGCCGGTTGCGGTGAGCTCAATCTGCTGCGATTCGAGTCCGTCAATACGGCCGGTGGAACTGCTTAGGGAAAGCCAGCCGTCGTTGCCGTTCAGGCGCACATTATCGAAAAAGCCTGATTCGCCGTTTTGGCTGTTGTTGCTCAAAAACACAACCTGCTCGACCGTCTGACCTGACCAAAAACTACCGGTATGGATGAGTTCGCCATCTATGAAATAGCGGATTTCGTTGGCTTCGGTGTCGAGCTCCTGTGAAAAACGGTACCATGTTTCAGGCTGGAAAGTGCCAACATTAACCGTACTTGCACCTCCGGTAAATACCTGCAGATTACCATTGGAAGCAAAACGGAATCGGGTTGTGATACTGCCAAGTGAGGGTGACTGAAGGGCCACATCATAACTTGCCCCGCCGAGGGCTTCCACGTAAACATCTGTTTCGAGGGTATAAAACTTACTGCCGGCCGGAATCAGCGGAGAGCGCACACCGATGTTCGTATTCCCCGGCGTGCCGCTTTGCTGCGCAATCTGCAGGGCCCAGTTCCCTTCGCTTGCGCGCACATCTGAAATAACCGGCTGACTGCTGCTTGCTGCGAGGGTGCTCCAGCCCAGCTGATTTCCGATATATCCCGGCTCGAAACCTTCTTCCGGCTCAAATGAGGTGATAACTTCGTCAGACTGAATAACCGCTGCATTCCAGAAATTCTGGTCCATAAAAGCTGCCTTATCAGCAGGGATCGGTCCGGCCGAAGCAGCTGCGGTAGCCGCATCACCGTAAACCACAGAAATGGTGTAGTTTAACGGGCCTTCGGCTTCGTTGATAATCTCGAAGAAGGCACTTTCAGCCTCGTTTTCACTCAGAGAGAAAGTAAAGCCTGAGGTTGGCGTAACATTAGCTGCAGGCGGGCCAAGCAGCGAAAGCTCCAGCGCCTGAGCGGCATTAACACGGCCGCCGGCAATGGTGTTGTTCACAAAAGCGGGAATTGGGTCAACGCTGTTCATGATCCAGGAGCGAAGCTCTGTTGGGGAAGCATCCGGGTTTACCGCTTTCAGCAGGGCTGCAACACCGGTGGCGTGCGGGCTCGCCATAGAAGTACCGGAAAGGGACGCATAGCCGCTGGTATTGATGTAGGTACTAAAAATGGCAGAACCCGGCGCTGCTACGTGCACGGTATTGGCGCCGAAATTGGAAAATCCGCTGCGCTGATCGTTACGGTCAGAACTTGCAACAGCCATCACGTTAGGCAGGTTGTAGCCGGCCGGATAGAAATTCTGGTTGTCGTTGTTCGTGCCGTTGTTACCGGCAGCGGCGATCACGAAGTGACCTGCTTCGCCGGCAGCAGCAATAGCGTTGAAGCCGGCCTGCGAAAAGCCCGGGCCACCCCAGCTGTGATTGGAAATTACGGCGCCGTTTTCAACGGCATACTGAAGGCCCTGGATCATGGCTGCACCGTTACAGGAATTGGCTCCGTTAAGACCGCAAATTTTGATGTTCATCAGGGTTACGTTCCAGTTTACACCGGTAACTCCAACACCGTTATTGCCTACCGCGCCAATGGTACCTGCAACGTGGGTTCCGTGCCCGTTCAGGTCATTGGGCGTGTCACCCAGAAAGCTTGCACCGGCGTTTCCTTCGGCATCAAACCACAGGTTATCAACAAGGTCGGGATGATCGAAACGAATTCCGGAATCGAAAACGGCAACTATCACATCCTGCGAACCGGTTGTGTATTCCCAGGCATCAAGGGCACTGATATGTGCGCCGGCAGTACCGCCGCTCTGCCCCGTGTTGTTAAGCCCCCAAAGCTGACCAAAAGATGGATCGTTGGGTATGGTCTGAAGACCTTCAAAAACTTCATCAAACGAATAATCGCGGATTACATCCGGGATGCGGTAAACGAAATTGGGCTCGGCGTAAATTACATCCGGGCGGCTGTTGAGCATTTCCAAAGCCTGCTGAACGGTACCGTTGCGGAATTCCCAAAGCTCGGCATTGATGAAGCTAAGCGGCGTTACGGCCTCTACCGCAAGCGTTTCCTGCAGCATGGCGTAGTCCTCGGCTGATAACAAACCGGGCGCAAATTCCACTACAAGCTGACCGTCCATAAATTCCACAAGCCCTGTGCCTGCGATTTCTTCATGCAATATTTGCTGTGCATAAATCTTATTCGGTAGCACGGCAAATACGAAAAACAGCGCTATTAGCGCTGACAGATAATTGTACTTCATTATATATAGGCTGATTCTAATAGATAGTTGTGATTGAAAAGCGCGGCATGTCAGGGGCTACACGTATCCGGCGTGTTATGATAACAAAAAACATCCGCTCAAGTTTACGACTCACATTTTTTCACACGAATGTTAGGCGCGCGCAAACTTGTAAATTTGAGTCCGTCTGAAAACTCCTGAAATACAAAAGCCGGCTGTACATGAGCGTACAAAGCCGGCTTTAATCTCCCAAAATAAACGTTAGCTGATAAATGCTTACAATTCCAGCGCCTCTGCTGCACGGTTCGGATAATCGGTGATGAGACCGTCAACGCCCATTTGTGTTAATCGAATCATGTCTTCTTTCTGATTGATGGTCCAGGGCACGAGCCGCATCCCCATGCCATGCACACGGTTCACAAGCTCCGTATCAATAAGTGTAAAATTCGGGCTGTACACTTCGGGGATGAACCCCAGCTGCTCCAGGTTCCGGTCGAGGCCCCGCTCGTTTTCCACCAGCAGTACGAGCGGCATGGTAGGGTCGATCTCACGCATGGCCTGAAGCGTAGCCACATCAAAACTTTGGATAAACACCCGGTCCAAAACCCCTAACGCTTCTAACTCCATGTACAGCAGCTCCGCAAACACATGCGGCTCAGGCGTGTACAGGTTGTAGCCTTCGGGATTGCTCTTGGTTTCGATGTTGTAGAAAACCGGCGTGCGGCCCGTTTCAGCTAAGTGTGCTTCAACCGCCAGGATGGCGTCGCGCATCAAAGGCTTGGAAACAGCCATCGGCTGCTGCTCCGGAAAGCGGACATGCCCGCGCAGGCCGACATCAAAGCGGGAAATTTCGTCGTAGGTCATCTGAAACATGTTCAGGCCGAGGGCTTCTTCCGGCGCGACCGGCCGGCCGTCGGGGTGCGAGCTGATTTCGTGATGAAACCAGGGCTCGTGCGAGAGCACAATCAGGCTGTCGGCCGAAACCACCACATCAAATTCGAGCGTGGTGATGGGGAAGTCCAAAGCCACGAGCAGGCCCGGGATAGTGTTCTCAGGAAGGATACCGCGCGCACCGCGGTGCCCCTGCAGGTCGAAATCAGGAAAATGGGCCATAGCTCTGAACTGATGTGGCTGTGATGAAACGTCCTCTCCTGCATGCTGCTCAGTAGGCTCTGACGCACAGGCGAACAGACCGAGAACAAGCGCAAAAAAGAGCAGGATGAACGGAAAGACGGAATGACTTAAAAATGTCTTCATAAGTTAACACCGGTTTGGGATGGATTACAATTTGAAACGCTTCTGCGAGGCAAAGTAAGCGTTTCTGCTGTTTAACAGATTAAGCGTTTATGAAGAATGGGGGGCGGCCACAGCTGATGTCGCAAAGGCTTCAGCAATTCCATCAGAAAAACCGAAAGGCCTGAAAACGTGAATCATCCTGAAAGAACTTAGAAATCCCGCCCTATCCCGCCCTCAGTATCTCCAGCGGCTTCCGGTTCCGGATACTTCTGCTGTTGAAATGGCCCACGGCGAGGGTGAGCAGCACAATCACGGCGGTGGTGCCGAGCAGCATGGGGATATCAGGCACGTAGGCCAGCTCGAAGTAATAGAAGGCGATGAGCCAGCCGGCACCGAGGGCAAGACCCAGGCCTGCGAGACAGGCGAGCAGCCCGAGCAGGGCATACTCAATCAGCTGAATGCGCGAAACCTGCTGCTGCACCGCGCCGAGGGTCCGCAGCAGCACCGCTTCGCGTACCCGCTGCAGCCGGCTGATGGCAATGGCGCTGCCGAGCACGATCAGCCCTGTAAGTACGCTGAACAGCGCCATAAACTGCACGGCAAGGGCGATTTTATCCAGGAAGGTGCGCACACTCTCCAGTACGATGCCCACATCGAGCGCGCTGATGTTCGGGTGCGCCCGTACAACGGCCTGCTGCATGGCGGCCACTTCATCTGCCCCGCCGGGCACGTTCACTACGGTGGCGTAGAACTGCGGGGCCGGCTCCAGCACGCCCGCCGGGAACAGCACAAAGAAATTGGGCTCCGGCCGCTGAAAGTCGATTTCACGGATGGAGGTCACTTCGGTCACTACCGGTATGCCCTGCACATCAAAAGTAAGGCGGTCGCCCAGGCCGATAATGAGCTCTTCGGCTATGCTCTCCCCGATGGAAATCGGCACGATTTCATCGAAGCCGCCCTCGTGCCGGCCGGTCCAGCTGCCGGCGATCACGGTTTCGGCCTCGTTGAGGTTTTCGCGGTAGGTTACGCGGTACTCGCGGGTGAGGGCCCAGCGGCTGATGCGCACCTCCTCGTCTTCCCGCAGCTCACGCACGGTGCGGCTGTTGATCTCCGCCAGTCGCATGGAAACAATCGGCACATTCTGCAAGACCGCCGCACCGCGGTCTTCGATAATGCGGATGATGTCTTCATTCTGATCGGTCTGCACATCATAAAACACCAGGTTGGGCTGCTGATCCCCGGTCTGAAAGGCGATGCGGTCGAGAATCATGTCGCGGGAAACGCTCATCACCCCGATCAGCAGCATGCCCATGCCGAGGGTTGTAATCAGCACCGCGGTTTGGTTGTTGGGCCGGAACAGGTTCGCAACGCCCTGCCGCCAAACGTAGGAAAATGCAGGAAGCCGGAGTTTCCGCAGTACGGTGATGAGCAGCTTCGAAATGCCCAGCAATATGAGCACCGCAAGTGTGAGGCCAGCCACAAAAAAAGCGGCGACCACATGGCTGCCCGTGAGCAGCGCAAGCACGCCCCCGATGGCGAGCACGGCGGCGAACATTACCGCAGCAACCGTGCTTTTCGGCAGATGGGCCAGGGGCGAAAAGTCGGCCGAGCGGATCGCGAGCAGCGGCGGGATGGTGTTCACGCTCAGCAGCGGAAGCAGGGCAAAAACCAGGCTGATGAACACCCCGACGCCCAGCCCGAGCAAAATGGAAGGCCAGCTCAGGGCCTGTTCAATCTGAAAGGGCAGCAGTTCGAGAAAAAGCATGGGCAGGAACTGCTGAACCAGCACGCCGATCAGGGTACCGGCCAGTGCCCCGACCACGCCCATCGCCACAACCTGAACCGAAATAATGGAGAGGGTTTGCCGTGAGCTCACGCCGAGACAGCGCATGGTCGCCAGGGTCGCGCTTTTGCGCTTCACGTACACATACACCGCGCTTGCCACGCCCAGCGCGCCCAGCAGCAGGGCCACGAAGCCGATCATCCCCAAAAAGCGGGTGAGGTTATCCACGATGGCGCTGAACTGCTCTTTGCGGCGCTCAACCGTGGTGAAGCTGAGCGATGTGTTCTCGCCATCGGCGCGCAGCGTGCTCACCAGCGCGCGCATGTCCGGGGTTTGCTCCCAGGCAAAATATTGTTTGTGGCTCACCCGGCTGCCCCGCTGCAGCAGGCCGGTATTTTCGATGGCATCGAGCGGCAGCATAATGCGCGGCCCGATGAGCGAGAAGGCGGCTGACTCCCCCGGAATTTCGAGAATTTCGCCGGCTATGGGCAGCGTCACCCCGCCAACCTGAACTGAATCACCGACCGAAAGGCCGAGCTGCCGCATAATCGGGCGGTCAACCAGCGCGGCGTTTTGTTCCTGATAGGTGAAGGCCGCCTGAGCGGGCACCGTTTTGAGGTCGCCGTAAAACGGGAATCCGCCGCGGATGGCGCGGATTTGAGAAAGCCGGGTTTCGCCCGCATCCCCGTAAATCGCCATGGTGGAAAACTCCACTACCGACGACTGCCGCCCGCCGAGGGTGTCGAACATGGCAATCTGCCGCTCGTCAAACGCCTGATTTTGGGCGATTTCGAGGTCGGCGCCGAGCAGCTCCTTGGCCTGCTCGTCAACGGTGAGCAGTACGTCGGCGCGAAACGACAAAATGGCCACAAGCGCGGCAACGCCGGCGATAATGCCGCTGCAGTACAGTAGCAGGCTGCCAAGCTGCGGACGCGCATCGCGCCAGGCGGTTACAAGTGAAAAACGATCCATCGGACGGATTGAAAGGTGTGTTGGGATTTTTTTTTCGGCTGATGGCTTCAGAGCCCCGATCAGGGCTCAGCGCTGATTCCCGCTATTTTTTATGAGATTGGGGATGACGGCTTCCTGCGCTCGTCAGGCTTCGTGCACGAGTTCTGCATCGGCCCCGGCGGTGCGGTGATCGCTTGCGATACGGCCGGACTTCAGCCGGATGATGCGGTCGCATTTTGCGGCGAGTTCGTTGTCGTGGGTAACGATGATGAGGGTTGTGCCCTGCTTGCGGTTGAGCTCAAATAAAATGTGCTCGACCTGTTCGCCGGTTTCGGTATCGAGGTTGCCGGTGGGCTCATCCGCAAAGAGGATTTCGGGATCGTTGATGAAGGCCCGGGCAATGGCAACGCGCTGCTGCTCGCCGCCGGAAAGCTGCGTGGGGTAGTGCGTGAGGCGGTGACCCAGCCCGACTTCGTTCAGCAGTTCGGTGGCGCGGGCGTGTACGGTTTTGTAATCGCCGCCGCGCAGCTCTACGGGCACCATCACATTTTCGACCGCGGTGAGGGTGGGGATGAGCTGGAAGGACTGAAACACGAAGCCGATGTGCCGGTTGCGGATTTGGGAGAGCTGATCTTCGGTTTTGGTTTCGAGGGCGTTGCCGCAGAGCTGAACCGAACCGGAGGAGGGCTTGTCGAGCCCCGCGCACAGGCCGAGCAGGGTTGTTTTGCCGCTGCCCGATGGCCCGATAATGGCACAGCTGATGCCGGGCTCTATGCCGAAGGATACGCTGTCGAGCACGGTGAG
>JAFIET010000073.1 GCA_020832405.1 Balneolales bacterium | reverse complement strand
GCGATTTCCGTTTTGGCGGCGGTCTCCTGCAGTTTTTCCATAAATGCGTACACATTCTGCTGGGTTACTTCAATAATCTCATCAAAGTCCTCAGAGCTTTTTTTGAAGTTATCTATGGTTTGGGCCATGTTGTCGGCAATGGTCTCGTCAAAAATCATCCGGCCCACGCTGCCCTCTCCGCTGTTCACGAAGGTTAGGATTTCGGACAGCTGATTGGTGATGATCTGCGCGCTGTAGGCTGAGGCCTGCAGGCTTTGCATAATTTCATCGGTTTCCACAGGCTCCTGCGAGGCAATGTGCTGACCGTCACGCACGGTCGGGGCTCCGCTTGTGCCCTGTGTGATGACGAGCACCCGGTCACCGATAATCCCTTCCGACCCTATGCTGGCCTTGCTGTCTGCCTTAATGAACTCCTGCACGTTCCGCTGCACAAAAAAGCTGACCTGCACCGTGGAGTCGTTGATGATGGCAATATTATCCACAATGCCGACATTGATGCCCGAATAGCGCACGTTCTTGCCCACAAGCAGCCCGCTCACGTTCTGAAAGTCGGTGGTTATCTGAAAAACCGGGTTGAACAGGTTTTGCTGCTTGCCTACAAAGAAGATGATGATCATAAAGATCAGCAGTCCGAAGACTAAAAATATACCTAAGCGGGTTTTAAATGCCGGGCTGAAATTATCCATGATGGGGTTGGGCTTTGGCGGAAGAGGGTTCTCTGAATTTGAAAAAAGACTGAATCAGCGGGTCCGATGATTGTTCGAAGGATCGGATGGTACCTTCCATGTGTACTTCGCCCTCATTCAGCATAATCACGCGGTCGCCGGTTGCGCGGGCACAGGCGATATCGTGCGTGATGATGACCGATGAGGTGTTGTACTTTTTTTTGACGTTGTTGATGAGCATGCTTATTTCATCGGAGGTGACGGGGTCGAGCCCGGTAGTGGGCTCATCATACAGCATAATCATGGGATCCACCACGATGGTGCGGGCCAGGCTTGCCCGTTTGCGCATGCCGCCCGAAAGCTGTGACGGCATTTTGTTGATGGTATCCGAGAGGCCCACGTTTTCGAGGGCTTCCTCTATTTTGGCATCTATTTCTTTTCGGCTGAGGTACTTTTTGATCCGGACCAGCGGGAATTCGAGGTTTTCCCTGATGGTCATGGAGTCGTACAGTGCGCCTCTCTGAAACAGAAATCCGATTTTTACCCGCAGCTCCGCCAGTTCGCGGTCGTTCATTTCCTGCACGTTTTCCCCGAAAATACGGATGGTGCCGGCGTCGGCCCTGAGCAGGCGCACCATGCATTTGATGAGCACGGATTTCCCGGAGCCGGATTTCCCCAGCACCACGAGGTTCTCGTTTTCAAACAGTTGGAGGGAGAGGTCCCTGAGCACTTCCACCTTGTCGAATCCCTTCCGGAGGTTTTTGACCTCTATCACGGGTTTGGGGGGCAGGGCCGCTGTGGCCTCGCGCGCGATGTTGCTGATTTCCTGTTCCATATTGGTTTAATACAGCATATCGGTGATTTGCACGGCAATGAGATCAATCAGGATCACAAACACCGAGGCGAGTACGACCGACTGATTGGCCGCCTTGCCTACGCTTTCGGTGCCGCGCCCTGCCGTGAAACCTTTGTAGCAGCCCACAAAACCGATAGCTGCGCCGAAAAAGAAGGTTTTGATAACGGCCGGGAAAAAGTCTGAAAACCAGATGGCACTAAAAGCCTGTGTAAAGAAGAGCGTAAAGGTTACGTCGCCCTTGATGTTGGCGCCCGCCCAGCTGCCCAGGATGCCGAAGGCATCGGCATACAGCACCAAAACCGGAATCATGAGGGTAGCGGCAAGCACCCGCGGCACCACGAGGTACCGCATCGGGTTGGTGGAAGAGACCTCCATGGCGTCGATCTGCTCGGTAACCTTCATGGAGCCAAGTTCGGCGCCCATGCCCGAGCCGATTTTTCCACAGCAGATGAGGGCGGTAACTACGGGACCCATCTCTCGCACCAGCGACAGCGCGACCATGCCCGGCAGCATGGAGGTAGCCCCGAAATTTGCGAGAATCGGCCGGCTTTGGATGGTAAGGACCAGCCCGATTACGAGACCTGTTAGGGAGATGAGCGGCAGGGTTTTATTCCCCACTTTGAAACACTGCCGCAGGAACTCCCGGAATTCGAAATCGCGGGAGAAGGTCGCTTTGAGGGTGAGCCAGGCGAACAGGCAGAACTCACCGACCTCACGAAAGAACCGGGTGGTAAGCTGCGTTTTTTTGATCGCATTGTCGCTGATCTTAATCGCCTGTGTTTTTACCGAAGGCAGCTTGGGGATTCGCTGAAGGACAGGCCGGATGGCTTTCATCTGTATGAGGTATTATTCAGTGACAGCCCCGATTGAGGCGCCGCAAATACAGATGAAATTCTGCTGCACGGGATAATGCTAATGCCTGAACGGAATTCAGACATATAACTGAATACGGATTAAATAGTTCTGCTGTGCATTATAAGGTGTTGTTTTACAGTAAAATAAGTGGTGTTTGTCGGGGGCGGACCTACCCGGGTGTAAAGGAGGGAGGCGGAGCCCGGTGAGAACCTTGTGATTCTTTTTTGCTTTATGATGGATTTTGGGATGCCGGAAGCGGGACGCTGCCGGCTGGGGCAGCCAATAAAGCCGGAAGTCAGGGAGTTTCACAAAGAAGGGCTGAAGCTGCTGATTTTATTTCAGAGCTTCAGCCCTAACTGTTCAGAATCGGCGGTTTTGTCGGAATTGCGCAGCTTTAGTTGCTGTACAGAATATCCGTCAAATAATCTTCCTTATCCAGCGAGGCCGGGAACGCGGTTACGAAGCTGAGATCCGGCTTTTGCGTGGAGATAATGGAAGGAATTACGTTGGATGTTCTGAACCAGTCGCTCTTGCCCGACCTGCTGTTTACCATCACCAGTAAATCAGATTCGGACAAATCATTTAAGACAATATTAATGATGTCTTCAATGGAGCGTACACTTCGCAGGCTCATTTCCTGCTCAGACTGAATGAGGTACAGGTCCCTGTTCAGTTTGCTTTCATCCTGCTCAAAGTAAAGAATCTCGAGCCCGGTTTTAAGGTTCTCTGCAAGTTTAAACAGGGATTCCAGCAGCGCCAGAGAGTTGCGGCCCGAATAGCTTTGCGGGTTCATCACCACTACAATCTTATTGAAAGTCGAGACCGGTTTGGTGATTTTACAGATGTATGTCTGCTGTTTGGTTGTGAGCAAAACCTGATCAAGAATGCTGCCGAAAATCCGCATCGGGGTTGAAATAACGCCGTTCCACCCGATAACAATATCGGTGATGGCATTGTTTGCAGCGGCATTTCTGATACCTTCAGCAATATTGAGGTTGGTTTCAACCACGGGATTGGCCTGACTGTTTACCGCGTGAATGTGGCCTTTGGCAACTTCCAGCGTTTTATGGGCGCGCTCCCGCTGCTTGTCTTCGTCTTTGAAAGTGTTAATGACTGCAAGCGGGAAAATCGGGCTTTTGTCGTCCGTTTTTAGGTTTGAGGCGAACTCAATAAGCCGGGCGGAAGTAACCGGGTTTGCCAGAGGTACAAGCAGCCGCTGCCTGATTTTGGTGTCGGTTTCCAGTTCCAGAGTGTCGTCGGTTAGCTTCAGGCCGAATTTCTCGACAACCATCGGCCCTATGATACAGGTCACCAGAATCATCATAATGGCACCATTCAGGATTTCCTCTCCAATCAGGCCGACTTCCATCCCGATAAAGGTTGCAGCAAGGGTAGCGGCCGCCTGTGAGTTGGTCAATCCGAAAATAACCCAGGCCTGATCATTGCTGAATCCAAGCAGTTTTGAAGACGTAAAAGCAGCCACCCATTTGGAAACAACCACAATAGCTGTCATAACGCCCATAATGAACCAGACTTCATATCCGCTGGTGAGCACCTGCACATCAACCTGCATGCCCACAAAAATGAGAAAAAGCGGGATAAAGAACGCATCACCGAAAAACTCCACGCGATTTTTGAGCGGACCTTTATTCGACAGCAGCGGGTTGAGCGCCAGACCGGCAAGAAAAGCCCCTACGATGGCTTCAATGCCGATTACCTCGGCCAGCCAGGAGCACATCAGCATCATTCCTATCACATAAACATAGGTAAACCGGCCTTTTTCGCCCATGTACTGAAAGAAGCTGAAGCTCATCTTCGGAAAGATCACAAACATAAAAACCAGATACAGCGCAAAAAGACCGATGAGCGTAACCCAGAAAAGGGTATCGAGATCGCCGTCTACCGAGCGGGCAACCACTGCCAAAACCAGCAGTGCCACGGTATCTGTGATGATGGTACCGCCGACCGCGGTTGTAACGCTTTTCTCTTTGTTGAGCCCCAGCCTCGAGATAATGGGATAGGCGACCAGCGTATGGGAGGCAAACATGCTGGCTATCAGGATAGAGGCCGGTACCGAATAGCCGATCCAGATGAATATCAGCGTACCGCTGATTTGGGGGATCAGGAAGGTCAGTGCACCAAAAACCAGCGTGTTGTTCCGGTCTTTCTTAAACTGACTAAGGTTGATTTCAAGGCCGGCAAGAAACATCAGGTACAGCAGGCCTACCTTGCCGAGCACATCAATAACGCCGGCTGCTTCTATGAACCCCAGGCCTTTGGGGCCTACGAAAGTTCCGGCAAGAAGCAGCCCGACAATGCCGGGCAGCCTTATTTTCTGAAACAGAATCGGGACCACCAGAATGATGAGCAGCAGCAGCCCAAAGGTTAAAACGGGCTCTGTGGAAATAGAGATTACAAAACTATCCATTGGTAATAAGAGTTGTAATCAGAGCAGGTGATAAACCTCTCCCGTCGGGGATGTGTGTTTGCCACACACCACACCCGTAAAGGAGATGCTTATATAGCTCCTCTGAAAAAAGTGAATAATTCAGAAGTCAAAGGAGCTATATGCAGAACTGCCCTTTGTCTTCTCTCAAAGCCTGCGAAGTTAGCTGTCGGGTTCGGGCAGAGAGAATTAGCCCTATCAGAAAAAATCCGAATTCACCCCAAAAATTTAGTGGGTCCTCCGCTCAGGCATGGCTGCCTGATTAAGCTGAACTAAAATAGAGCGGCGTGATATGTGAACCAAACCGGCGGCTTCACAAATTACATTTTTAAAAAAAAGACCCGTTCTGAAGCAGCCTTTATGTTCATTTTTGGACTGATTTACAGCGCATGGATCAGTCGGGGCGAAAAGGCAAAACTTCAGCTTAAAAGAGAACCGGGGTAAGGCCGTTTCTGAACGCCGTGGCTCCCGGTCATGCTCGGGTCATGCTCGGGTCAGGTTCGGGTGATGATGGCTGCATTGCCCGGGCTCTTCGCCCGGGCCCGTATCGGGGAGCTGATGCGGAGGCAATGGGGGGCGGGAAATCTAAGCTAACCTTTTAAATGTGCGCCAGACGATTTGTGCCCGATAGGACGGCCGCAGATATTGGAATTTTAATTGACCGCTTGTTCACTTATTTTGCGTGTTCACGATTCGTGAACACGCAAAATAAGTGAACACCATGAAAACTGAAATGCTTGAAAAAGCCCTGACCCATATCGCGTCTGAAATTGATTTGAAGGCCGAATTTACAGGCAGGACTAACACGGGTCCGGAGGGAGCCGGTACGCAACTCATTTTTGGACTTGATGGCAAAGAAATTGTCCGTAGGGCAGAGGTTCGCAGTGAAGTTCGTGCGCATCAGCTTCAGCAGTTAAATGAACTGCAGCAAACAGAAGGGCCGATAATCCTGGTTGCGGCACGGTTGTCGCCTGCGATTAAGAAGATGTTGTCAGACAACGGAATCGACTGGCTGGAGGAGTCAGGAAATATCCGGCTTAAGGATGGGGATAAGCTGATTTGGATTGATCGCAAAGGCCCCCCAAAGGCATCCGGAAATCCTGCAAAAAACCGCGCATTCACCAAAACAGGATTGAAAGTCGTTTTTTTATTTCTTTATGATGAAAGCTGGCTGAACCGAACCTACCGCGATATTGCGGAAGCTGCAGGAGTTGCACTCGGTACTATAAAACAGGTACTTGACGGCCTTAGGATGCATGGGTATTTACTTCAGATAAATAAGAAAAATATCAGGCTGAAAAACCGCAGTAAATTGTTGGATCAATGGATAAGCGCCTATACCAACGAACTGAAACCCAAAATCATAACCGGAAATTATAGTTTCATAAACCGTGAAACTGAGCTGAACTGGAAAAGTCTGCCACTTAGCTCTGATACGGTTTGGGGAGGGGAACCCGCTGCCGATCTCATCATTCAAAATCTCAAACCGGCTTCATTTATTCTTTACTCAAAAGCGGTGCGATCAGAACTCATAAAAAAGCTAAAACTTGTTCCAAACCCGAAAGGAAACGTTGAGCTTCGTGTACCATACTGGACGGTAGAGAGCGAAAACCCTGCGACAGCACCATTATTAGCCGTTTACACTGACCTGATGGAATCAGGCGACCCCAGAAATATTGAATCAGCCGGAAGACTATATGCGTGAACCGCTTAAGATTAAACCTGAAGACCTTCGACAACAGCGGTTTAAGGAACTACTGAACCTCTGCGAACCGGTTTTTGCAGCATTTGGGTAGATTTTTATCTGCTTGGGGCCATAGCGCGCGATGTGTGGTACAGCAAAGATCAGCTCACTTCAAGATCAACGAGAGATGATTTGGCAATACCACTCAGATTTATTTGATATTTCACCGGAGCCGGATTTGGCAGAAATCGGATGCATGGTAATTGGCAGGGAGATCCGCAAAATCACCGAAGGAAATTCAACACTGCGAAACCGGATCCGGATTTTGTTATCACTAAATCAGCAAAAACAGAAAAGGATGGCGGAAATTATTGCAGGAAACAGAAGGTCTCTGGAAGAAGCAGAAAACCGGTTCAGGCTGATTCGGTCAGGTTTCGAAGGGGAGTAGCAGCGAAACCAGGGCCATCTGGCTGGTGGCTCAGTTTGAAGCCGGCTGAGGCGCTGCCCGGCTGACCCCGCCTTACTGACTTACACCCCCACCATCTCCCCAAGCCAATCCATCCCGAAAAAAACCGTACTTTACGGAAAAGCGAATCCGGAAAGTCAAAAAAGAAATCCCAAATGGCAGCAGGAAATTTTAATACCGCTAACCAAACCTACCGCGCCCTGATGGGCAATGGCCTTATTTATACGGTCCCCCGTTTTCAGCGCGACTACAGCTGGACTGAAGAAGAATGGGATGACCTTTGGCGCGATATTGAAAGTGTGATGGAGCCGGAAGGTGATGATGCGCATTACATGGGGTATCTCGTGCTCCAAAGCAGAGACAGTAAAAACTTTGATATTATCGATGGTCAGCAGCGGCTCACGACCCTCAGCATCATGGTACTCGCTGTGCTGGCCAATCTGCAAAAACAAATTGACAGTGGTAACGAATCGGAAAACAACCGCCGCCGGCAGGATCAGCTTCGGAATTCCCTTATCGGCTATCTCGACCCGGTCACGCTTTTGTCGAAGTCGAAGCTTAACCTGAACCGAAATAATGACAGCCTTTACCAGACCTATCTTGTACCTCTTCAGCCGGCTCCGCGCAGGCGCTTAAAAGCTTCAGAGCATTTGCTCCGAAACGCTTTTGAGTGGTTTGATGAGAAGATTGGTTTGAAGTATCACACGGGTGAAGAACTTGCAGGATTTATTGACCGGCTAACAGACAAGCTGTTTTTTACGGTGATTACTGTAGCTGATGAGCTGAACGCATACAAAGTATTCGAAACCCTGAATGCAAGGGGTGTGAAACTGTCTTCAACGGACTTGCTGAAAAATTACCTGTTTTCTGTAGTGCACAGTCAGAATCAGACCGTGCCTGAATTTGAACTCGAAAAGCTGGAACAACGGTGGGAGGAGCTTTCCGGCAAGCTTGGAGCTGACAGTTTTCCTGACTTTCTGCGGGTTCACTGGAACAGCCGGAACCGGTTTTTGCGGCAGGCAGAGCTGTTTAAGCGAATAAGGGATCAGGTCAGAAACCGGGAGCAGGTTTTCACCCTTATCCGTAAGCTGCAGGCTGATGTGGACACTTACGTGGCCCTCTCAAAACCGGAGGATGAACTTTGGAAGCCGGCACAGAAGCCGTATCTCAGGGAGCTGCGGATGTTCAGTGTGCGGCAGGTGTACGCCCTGCTGCTGGCCGCATACCGGAATTTCAGTGAGAAGGAATTTGAAGACCTGCTGCGGGTAATCAGCATCATTTCTTTCCGGTACAATGTAATATCAAACAATCCCCCCAATGAGCAGGAGCGTATCTATAACAAAATCGCCGTAAGCATGGAGAAAGAGGGGATGACTTACAGAGATGTGATTTCGGAGCTTAAGCAGCTGTATGTGCCTGATGAGGAGTTTAAAGCCTCATTCGCCAGTAAAATCCTGAAAACCACCCAATCCCGTAACAAGCGTATCGTGCGGTATATCTTTGCCCGGCTTGAAAAGCATCTCAATGGCAATGAGCCTGATCCGGACAGCGCGGCCGTCAGCCTTGAGCATATCATGCCTGAAAATCTTTCAGAGGCATGGCTGTCCGTTGATGATGCCGATCACGCACAGTTTGTGTATCGCCTTGGAAATATGTGTCTGCTTTCCGCCACCCAAAACCGCGCCATCGGCAATGCCGGCTTTGCGCAAAAGCGGAGCATTTATGAAGAAAGTGCTTATGAGCATACCCGAAGAATTGCATCGGAAAACACAGCCTGGGACCCCTCCCGTATTGAGCAGCAACAGCAATGGCTCGCCCGGCAGGCGGCCGCCATCTGGAGGGTGGCTCAGTTTGAGTGATCATTTCTTTCCCCAATAAAAAGCCCGGACTCCTTTCAGCGATGCAGGGCATCACCGGGGGGAAGTCCGGGCTGAGTTGACAGGCGTTATGGCTGATTTACATCAGGCCGGCATCGGCTCAATGTGTTTTTCCACAAATGCAGCGAGAATCTCGTGCAGGTCGGGTTTGCCGATTTCCTGCAGGTCGTAGGTTACCCGCGCCGTTGGTTTTTGGATGCTGATGATGCGGCTCAGGTCGATCGGGGTGCCGATTACGACCACATCGGCATCAGAAGCGTTGATGGTGGCTTCGAGGTCGCGCATCTGCTGCTGTCCGTAGCCCATGGCTGGCAGCACGCTTCCGATTTCGGGGTAGGTTTCGAAGGTCTGCTGCAGCTTGCCGGTAGCAAAGGGCCGCGGATCTACAAAAGAAGCAGCCCCGAATTTGCGCGCGGCAACGGTGCCGGCTCCGATTTTCATGCCGCCGTGGCTGAGTGTGGGTCCGTCTTCGACTACGAGTACGCGTTTGCCGCGGATCAGCTCCGCGCCTTCAACGCGCAGGGGAGAGGCCGCATCAACCACAATGGCTTTCGGGGCAAGAGCCTGGATGTTTTCGCGCACGATTTGTATGCCCTCGGGCGAGGCGCTTTCCATTTTGTTGATGATGACCACATCGGCCATGCGCAACGTGGTTTCGCCAGGGTAGTAGCTGAGCTCGTGGCCCGGACGGTGCGGATCAACAATTGTAATCATGAGGTCGGGGCGGTAGAAGGGGAAATCGTTGTTGCCGCCGTCCCACACGATGATGTCGGCCTCTTTCTCGGCCTCACGCAGGATGGCCTCGTAATCAACGCCAGCATAAATCACGTTGCCGCGCACTACATGCGGCTCGTACTCTTCCATCTCTTCGATGGTGCAGTTGTGCAGGCTGAGGTCCTCTACGGTGGCAAAGCGCTGCACTTTCTGCGCAACGAGATCGCCGTAAGGCATCGGGTGACGGATCGCCACTACTCTGAGGCCCTGCTTCATCAGGGATTCGATGATGTGGCGCGAAACCTGACTCTTGCCGCAGCCTGTGCGCACCGCGCCTATGGCGATGAGGGGTTTGGTTGATGCGATCATACTCGCGCGCGGACCAATCAGCCGGAAATCAGCGCCGGCCGCGTTCACTACCGAAGCAACGTGCATCACTTCCTGATAGGAAACATCGCTGTAGGAAAACACGCACTCGTCGGCGTCGAATCGGCGGATGAGCTCCGGCAGCTCAGCCTGATTAAAAATCGGGATGCCCTCCGGGTAAAGCGAACCGGCAAGTTCAGCCGGATAGCGGCGCCCGTCGATGTCGGGAATCTGAGCCGCGGTGAAGGCAACAACCCGGTACTGCGCGTTGTCGCGGAAAACCGTGTTGAAATTGTGGAAATCGCGCCCTGCGGCGCCGATGATGATCACGCGTTTTGCTTGTCTGGACATAACAGCCTTATCTAAATAGGTTAGGGTTTCCTGCACCGGCGTACAGAACCGCTGCTCCTTTTAAGCAGTTGTTTTACAGTGTGGTATCGCCGGTCGTGTATATTAATCAAATAGTGATATTAGATTAAAGATAGCAGGATTTTGGAGTCCTCAAAACTTTTTTGTCTTTATCGGGCAGGGGGAAGTTCAGATTCCTTACGGCACAGAAAGAAGCCGTAAAAAAACAAACTATTTAATAGGTATAGTGCTTTAGCAAGGTGTTACTAACTCAAGTGCCCCGCATACAGTTACACCTTACCGGAATCAAAACACAAAGGAAAAATAATGATACGTTCCAAAAACTACGCTCTCACAGCAATACTGCTGTTTCTTGCGTGTGCAGGTCTTGCTTTAGCTCCGGCAAAGACCCTCGCCCAGCAAACACCTGAAGTAAACCCAAATGTGCTCGAAATCACTCTCCCGGCCAATGCGGAGGGCACTGTTGATTTCACCCTTACCAATAACAGCGCTGATCCGCTTTCCTTTTTGTTTCCGGGTTTTGAATCAGCGCAGCGCCCCGCAATGCTTCGAGGTGATTTGTCAGCCCGGTTCACGCAGCAGCTGAGTATGCAGCCTGATGAAGCCGCCCTCGCTGACCGTAACACCCTTCAGGCCTGGCTTGATGGGGATCTTCAAAACCCGACAGCCGCCCAGCAGCTTTTGATTGCTGATTTTGAAGACCGCATGAACGCGGCTCAGCAGCCATCCGAAGGCCTCCAAAGTGCAAACGGCTACCCTGTAACCTTCGAAAATGCGCTTTTTCAGGGCAGTGAATTTGTGCTGTATTCAGACATGCCTGTTTCCGGCAGCTGGACCGGCTACGCCGCTGATTTCATTATCGATTTCGCGGATGGTGCTACCTGGAACAACGATTTTGCCATTCTTTTTACCACTACTCCGGATATTCAGACTGCTGAAATCATAGCACAGCTGGGCGGTAATTTTCAGGCCTTAAATCCCGCGAAACCGCACATTTTATGGCAGGGCGGTACTGGCATGACTCCCATTCAGGAGCAGCTAACGTTTACCGAGCCCATTGAGCTCGAAAACGCCTACGTTTGGATTGGCAATGCCTGGTGGAGCAGTGCCGGACAGTGGAGCGGTGAGGTAATTCTTGAAGGCCTCGGTGGTCAGCCGGGCTTCATCAGCAGCGTAACACCGGCTGCGGGTATCCTCGCCCCGGGCGAAACCGCAGCTGTGCAGGCGCTCTTCGAAAGCGGCGACCGCACAGCCGGTATTTACGAAGCCGAACTAATGCTCATGAGCAGCGAGGGTGAGGTATCCATCCCTGCCGTGCTAACTGTAGAGGGAAATCCTTCGGCTTCCGTAAGCCCGACCTTGCTGGATTTCGGGGATATTTTTGTGACCGACTCCCGCACCCTCAGCCTCACCATCATTAACAGCGGCAATGATATGCTTGTTGCCGAAGCTTTTAGCTCAGATAATCCTTCCTTCAGCGTGAGCACCTCAGCTGTTGAAGTTCCGGCTTTCGGCTCAGCCACGGTGCCCGTCACCTTCACCGCCGGTGCCCCCGGTACAGAAACCGGCACGCTCAGCTTTTCCACCAACGATTCCGAAAATCCGGCCTTAACGGTTGCCCTCATCGGTACGGGCGTAAGCGCGCCCCTGATCGGGCTTGAGCCGGGCGCACTGAGCCTCAGCCTCGCCGCCGGCGAAACCGGAAGCGCATCCTTCTTCCTTCAAAACAATGGTGAAGGCGACCTCAATTTCACCATCCCCGCTTTTGACAGCTCACAGCGTCTGCTTAGCGGCCGCGCCGGTGCGGTAATGCAGAATCCCGCTTTTGAGCAGCCCACCGCGGACTACCTCAACGCCCGCAGCCTGATGCAGGCCGTTGCAAACGGCACCCTCGCTGCCCTGCCTGATTTTGCCGCTGAACTGCTTGAGCAGCAGGCGTTTTCGGGGGATGGCATCACAGCCCAACAGCCGGGCACCGGTGCCGGCCTTGCCTCTGAACCGTTTGTAATCACGATGGATGGATTCAGCCCGGCACCCGGCGCCTTCACCCGTGTTTCCGGCTCGCTGAGCGGCGCCTTTGAGGTGATTAACGCCGATTTTGTACTTACCGAAAACAACAGCGTGACCTGGGCAAACGACCTAACCCTGCTGTTCGCTACTTCGCCCAATCCTGATTTCAGCAATCCGGAGGAGTTTTTGATTCAGTTAGGCGGAACCGATATTTATACCCATTTCCAATTTGGTTGGTTTACCGGCGGTAGTCCGGTACCCGGAACGCAGGTTTTCATACAGCTTGCGACGGATGAGCCTATCCCGATGGAAAACATCTACCTGTTCATTGGCCATGGTCTGGCAAGCGGCGGTCCGGCTGTGTGGGATGGCACCATCACCGTTCAGTCGTTCACGGCAAATGCCCCGTCGTTTATCACCGATGCGACCCCCTCAGCCGGTACCGTAGCACCGGGCGAAGCCCTCGAAATCGGCCTTTCCGTTTCTGCTGAGGAGCTTGTGGCAGGTACCTTCACCGATCTGCTCGCCATTCTGAGCAACGATCCGGTTAACGGATTCGCAACGCTTCCGGTAGAACTTAACGTAAGCGGTACGCCTTCCGCCGAACTGCTTTCTGAAGTGCTTTCCTTCGGGCAGGTTTTCGAGTCAGACACGGAAACCCGCAGCTTTATGGTGCGCAACAACGGTACCGCGCCCCTCGAGCTTACCAACTTCGCAAGCGATAACCCTGATTTTGTTGTACAAACCGAAAGCCTGAGCATTGCACCGAACGCAGCCGCCTCCGTAGCGGTGGTCTTCACTGCCAGCGAGCTGGGTGAATCAACCGGCAGCCTCATCTTCGACACCAACGATCCGGAGAACCCGACCCTCAGTGTAGCGCTGCAGGCCGAGGTTGTGGCGCGTCCGCTTGCGGATGTAAGCCCGCTCAGCTTCATTTTTGCCCTCGACGCGGGCGACAGCACCACCGCTGAGATCGAAATCACCAACAGCGGCAGCGGTCCGCTGAGCTTCAGCTTCCCCCGTTTTGACGTAGCTGAGCGCGGGCTAAACCGCGCACTTCTTACCGGTGAAGCGCAGGGCCTGAGCCGCAGCATGGCGTCCGGCGCATTCGCACAGACCGAAGGCAACCGGGAAGCCATCGCCGACCGTTTCCTGCTGGATGCGTATGCAAAAGGCCTCACAACAGAGGCGGATGCAGCAGCCGTAGCCCGCGCTGCAGCCCGCTTCAGCGAAACCGAAAATGAAGACACTGCTGCACAGCCGGCTACTACCGGGGAGGGCTTCCTCATTGAAATGGACGGATTTGAAGCTCAGGGCGGTGAATTCACACTGATCGGTGATGCCGTGAGCGGTACGCTGGAACAGGTTGTGGCCGACTTCGTGCTCAATCAGGCAACCGGAATTACCTGGGCAAGCGATCTTACCGTGCTGATTACAGCTACCCCGGAACTGCCCCTTCAGCACTCAAACGATGTGCTTCTGCAGCTTGGCGGTACCCTCAGCTATGCAGCGCCGGGCCGTCGCATCAGCTGGAGCATGGGTGCATCAAGCGTGAGCGGAACCCCCGTACAGGAAACCATCACCCTTGCGCAGCCCATGGAGTTTGAAGAAGTGTACATCTGGATCGGCAACGGCTGGATTGCGCACGACTTCGGCGTATGGTCCGGCGAAATTCTCCTCGGCGGACTCGGCTCGACGGCCGAATTCTTTGCCGGTGCAAGCAGCGCAAGCGGCACGGTAGCTCCCGGCAGCACAGAAACCGTGAGCCTGAATATTTCCACCCTTGACCTGATTGCCGGCACCTACACCGACCGCCTGCTGCTGCTCACCAACGATCCGCTGAGCCCGCAGTTTTTCATTGAGGGTGAACTCTCCGTAGCCGGAGAGCCCGACCTTGCCGCGGAAAGTCCGGAGCTGGATTTTGGCAGCGTGTTCAACGGCAGCAGCCGTACCCTGGGCGTCGTGCTCACCAACACCGGTACCGATGTGGTGGAAATCACCTCCTTTAGCGTAAGCGGGGAAGGCTTCTCGACCGACGCAGAAGGCTTCACCCTCGCTGCCGGCAACAGCGCTGCCGTAAGCGTGCGCTTCGAGGCCACCACAAGCGGCAGCTTCACCGGCGAATTTGTGGCCGTGAGCAATGCGGTTTCGGGGGATGTGACCGTCGCCCTGAGCGCAACTGCGAGCGACCCCGGCATCCTCTCGGTTGATACCACACCGCTGAGTTTCGAACTTCCCCAAAATGAGATGGAGACCAGCATCATCACCCTGAGCAACACCGGTGCGGCCGACCTCGAATTCAGCCTGCTTTCGCTTCAGATGCCGGACGGCAGCGAGCGCCCGGTGCAGTCAGCCGGAATCCGCAACACCACAGCTGCAGGTACTGCCGCAGCTGCTGCAAACCGCGGCGTAGTGATGCTCGACGGATTGGTTCAGGCGCAGCAGGGCTTCAGTCAGCCATTCCAAAACCGTCCGGCCTCATCCGGCAATGCCGGCCTGATGAACGAGCCGGAAATAATCTGGGAGCAGCAGCCGGATGGCTTCAACGGCATTATGAGCTCACGCTTTGGCCTCGACGGTTCAGGGGTTTACTCCGCCGATGATTTCACGATAAACGGTGCGGCTCAGATCTCGCGCATCACTGTGAGCGGGTTTCTGCAAAACGGAGTTCCGATTCAGGAAGCTGCAAGCGGTGTGATTTTCAGCATCTACAGCGACAGCAACGGCAAGCCCGCCGGCAATCCCGATAACAACAGTGCAGAGCCTGTCTTCAGCTTCAGCGGTCAGTTTGGCGCACCGGGGCTCATTGTTGAGCAGGTTAACTCCGGCGAAACGGGTGAGCATCAAACCCGCCTCATTCTTGACCTTCAGGAAGCAAACGGCGAAAGTCTGCTCCTCGGAGAAGGCACCTACTGGCTGGTAGCCGCGCCGATGCTGAACGGCAATATCGGATCAGCAAACGCCTGGTTTCAGTTTACAAGCAGCACCGGGGGCAACAACGCGCAGGTTATCGATACCGCCGACCTGTTCGGACTTGGCCTTACTAACTGGACCGATCTCGCTGACTTTACGGATCCGGGCACTGCAAATCTTGCTTTCAAACTGGAAGGAACCATGCTCAACTTCCTGTCGGCCAATCCCACACAGGGCGTCATTGCCCCGGACGATACAAAGGATGTGATGCTCATGGTTGAAGCCGCAGATCTCGAGCCGGGCACCTACACCGTGAACCTGCGCATCAGCACCAACTCTCCGCTCACGCCTTTTGCTGAAATTCCGGTTACCCTCACCGTTACCGAAAGCGAGAGCGGCCTGCGCTGGGCTAACCTGCTCTACCCCAATGTGATCGAAATTGCACAGGGTGAAAACTTTACCACGCACGGACTTGTGCAGGCGATGGATGAGTCTATGAGCCTGGATGAAGCACCCATCCGGATGTGGGTCGGTTTCCATACCGAAAACATGCATCCTGGTTTCTGGGGTGAAGAGGTCTGGACCGAAGGCAGCTTTTTCCAGATGCACGACGAGCGCGCGGAGTTTACTGCAATGGCCGGTGCCCATCTCGAGCCGGGTGAGTACTACTTCACAACCCGCTTTCAGCTGGAAGATCACAGCTTCGTGTATGGCGGCTACCATGAGCTCGGCGGCGGTTTCTGGAACGGAATGTACCACGTTTCCGGTCAGCTGCTTGTAACCCAGCCTACTTCTGTTAATCCGCAAACCGATGTGCCCCTTTCGTTTGAGCTGAAACAGAATTATCCTAACCCGTTCAATCCCACCACGCAGATCAGTTTTGCCCTGCCTGAAGCTGCGGATGTACGCCTTGAGGTGTTCAACCTGCTGGGGCAGCGGGTGGAGCTGCTGGTGAACAGCCGCATCAGTGCAGGCACGCACACGGTCAGTTTTGATGCCTCACGCCTCTCAAGCGGGGTGTACATCTACCGCATCGTAGCAGGCGAAATGGTACAAACCCGCAAAATGATGCTGGTGAAGTAAGCTAAGACCCCATTCAAAAAATCCGGCTTTCCCCGTTAGTCTGCTTTTTGCAGAATCCCCCGGCGGGGAGGCCGGTATGATTATTCGGCCGGTTCAGGGGCAATTTATCGGCCGAAGAACAAGCAGGAACCCGAACGCAAGTTTGGGTTCCTGTTTTGGTGTGCCGTGCATGGCAACCAACTTGGTGGTGAAAGTCCACTATGGGGG
>JAFIET010000072.1 GCA_020832405.1 Balneolales bacterium | reverse complement strand
CTTGATCCTGCCTTGATCCAACGGGCAAGGAAACGGGCAGAAACAAAGGGAACATCCGTCTCAAAAATTGTAGCCGATTATTTTACACTCTTAGATGCGGCAGATACTGAAATCCGGCAGGACCTGCCCCCAATAACCGCTTCCGTTGCCGGTGTGCTTCAAAGTCGTGGTGCTGATAAAGAGAACTACAGATCTCATCTCGAAGAAAAGTATCTCAAATGAAGGTTCTGATCGACACTAACGTTTTGCTTGATGTTTTTTTAGCGATTTATGGCACGCGGATTGACCAGATCGGGCCGGATTTCCGCGGATTTTTTAAATCGACCTACGACCTGCTACCTGCTACCTTCGACACACTGACATACTGACATACTGAAATACTGAAATACTGACACACTGTAAAAAATGCCTGAATCCCACCCTTTTGCCTCCCAAATGCGGCGTTTGATTGATGCGGCTATTGTTGCCGGTACCCCTTATGCGAGTATGCTGCTTGATGCGGAGGGTAATGAGATTGCCCTTACCCCGAACCGGGTGAAGCAGGAGCAGGACCCGACTTCTCATGCGGAGATGAATACGATACGGGAGGCTTCGGCGCGGCTGGGCTCGGCCGATCTGAGCGGCTGCCATCTGATTACGACCTGTGAACCCTGCCCGATGTGTGCGGCTGCGATTTTCTGGAGCGGTATTTCGAAGGTTACCTTCGGGCTTTCGATTGAGGGCATCACAGCGGCGGGGCACAGGCAGATCCCGCTGAAGGCCGCAGCGCTTCTGAAGCACAGCCGCAACCCGGTCGAAATCGAAGGCGGACTGCTCGCAGAGGAAGTCCGGAAGCTGTTTCCGAAAAAGGCACTTTGACGGGCTTCGTGCTCATCAGCCGACGACGTACCACTGGCCCGGCCATGTTTTGAAACTGATTGCGGCTGAGGCGCCCGAAGCAGCCGGAAACACATCCCCCGAAAATAAAAAAAGCGTTCACCGGTGTGGTGAACGCTTTTTTAATGCAATAGAGTGTGCTGAATGCTCAGCCTGCTACCCATGCTGTGCACCAGCCTGCAGGGTTGATCGGGCCGGCCATGATAGCGCAGCCGCCGCAGGGGCTGCCAGCTTCAGGAGCAATCCAAAGAGCGCAGTTGTCGCAGCGCTGCTCAGGAATTTCGGTCTGGCCGATGTAGTTGAGTGCATCACGACCTGCAATCTCTGATTCGGAAAGGCCTTCCGTTCCGCAGGGATCTGCAGAAGGTGCACCTGCTGAGTCCATGGTAGGAGCCGGGGCATCATCGCCGCCGCCACATGCTTTGAGAAGAGTAGTGGCACCAAGGGCACCGATTCCGAAGAGGGATACTTTCTTGAAGAAATCTTTTCTGTTGAGGCTATCGTTGTTCATAGGCTTGCTGGTTGATTTATTGAGTGGTTTTAAGTTCATGGCCTAACATAACATTTCAAACCTTATAATCCCCTCTTAAATTCGGTTTTTGAATAATTTGGAAGTGGTTTAAATAAACCAAATCGCCTTCTGAAATCATTGAACGGTGTTAACTGAGGGTTTAACCTGCAAGCCGAAGCGGGGTAGCTACCAGCCTGAAAGGTAGCTGATTACCAGGAAAATGCAGGCGGAAAGAACAAGGCTGACCCTAAATCGGGTGCGGAACATGATGGGGTGAAACATGAAGCCGATGCTCATCGGGTAGCGTGCCAGCCACTCATAATAATGATGCCGGTGCAGCGCGCCCAGAGCCATGGTTACGTGCCCGTGCAGAACGGTCATCATAAAAGGAAGAGAAAAAACGAACGCCCCCAGGTATGCAGCCGGTGCGGAAACACCCGACCAGGTTGCAACCAGATAATACGGCCAGGCAAAAAGCACCATCATGGGCAGGGTGAGGCTCCAGTTTATGAAGCAGATCCGCCGGTAGTTTTTTTCTGACAGCTCAGAGTAACGCATGCACTGATTCTGTAAAATGGTGGGTTCCGGGCTTGGGGGTTATTAAAAAAGCAGACTGCGCCGGTGGCACAGCCTGCTTTCAAACGGTTTGCAGATTGGGTTTAGCGCCCGGCCTGCTGCAGGGCTCTCATGCGCGCGGCCTCGAACTCATCGCCGGGTACCCAGCTCTGCATTTCGTTGGCGTTCGCAATGCGGTAGGCCACGTTGAAGAGCAGGCGCATATCATCTTCGGCACCTTTGAAGGTGATCACGTTCTCAACGGTGTCATGTACGGTGTGGTAGATGTGCCGCAGGTGCGGTATCACAACATCCTGATGGAAGTTTTCATCATGGATGTAGTCCACGCCGGGGTTTGGGAACAGGGCGGGAATGCCGACCCGAGCGAAAGAGAAGTGATCGGAACGGTAGTAGAAGCCCTGACCCGGATCCTGATCTGGCACGACGTAACGGCCAAGTTTTTCGGCTTCCTCAATCATGATCTGATCCATGGAGGTGCGGCCTTTGCCTACAATTACGACGTCGCGGGTCTGACCAAAGCCGTTGATCATATCAATATTGATGTTGGCTGAGATTTTTCCAACGGGGACCGGCGAGTTGAAGGCCAGGTAGCGGGAGCCGAGCAGGCCGGATTCTTCCGCACCAACGGCGGCAAACATCAGGCTGCGCCGTAGGTGCGGCTGCACAGAGGCGAAAGCACGGGCCATTTCAATCATGCCGCTTGTGCCGCTCGCGTTATCCATGGCGCCGTTGAAAACAGAGTCGCCGTCAACGGCCATGCCAACACCGAGGTGATCGTGGTGGGCCGAGAAAACGACGTATTCGTCACGCAGGCGGCGGTCGCTGCCCGGCAGTACGCCGATTACGTTTTGAAACTCAAGCTCGGAGTAGGTTGCGGTGAGGTCGATATCGAGCTTCACGCCTTCCAGTACGACCGGATGAAAATCAGGGCTTTCGGCTTCATCGAGCAGGGAGTCGATATCCAGACCGGCTTCGCTGAAGATGCGCTCTGCCGCGTAATACTGAATCCAGGCATTAAGCTCGGTATCTGATTCTTCCTGCATTTCATCTGCCAGCGCGAAACGCTCGCGGCTCCAGCTGCCGGATACCACGTTCCAGCCGTAGCCAGCTGTGGGCAGGGTGTGGATGATGATGGCACCAAGCGCGCCCAGCTCCTCCGCGATTTCATACTTGTAGCTCCAGCGGCCGTAGTACAGACGGGTGTTGCCGGCAAAGCGGTCGGGGTGCGTGCTCGGATCGCTGTTTTTGAACACCAGAATTTTGCCGCTCATGTCCATGCCTTTGTAGTCGTCCCAGTCTTCTTCCGGGGCGATGATGCCGTAGCCTACATACACCAGCTCGGCGTCGCGGATGTTCACTTCCCGCTGACCCGCAGCAGGCCAGGCCATCATGTCGGTGAAGGAATTGAATGAGTGAAGGGTGCGGCTTCCGTTGTGGATACGCATCACCGAGCCGGGCGCGGTCTGCTGCCCCACAGCCGGTACGCGCTGTACGAAGCTGCCGTCGGGCATGCCGCCGACCAGGCCGATTTCTTCAAACTCACGGATGATGTAATCTACAGTCATCTGCTCGCCAATGCTGCCGGGTGCGCGGCCCATGGTAGAGTCGTGTGCAAGGGCTTCAACATGGCGCATAATGCCTTCTTCGGTGATGAGGGAGCGGGCTGCTTCCAGATCAGGCTCCGAAGAGCTGCAGGCAGTGAGGAGCAGTCCGAAGCTCAGAAATAGAAGGCTTACGCTAATAATAGTCTTGTTCATGCGGTCTTTTTTTGGGATGTGTGATGGGATTGATTCGTAAATACCGGAGCCGGGACTTAAATCCGGCTGGCAATCAGCATTTCGATATCCCGGTAGGGGATGTCGAAAAAGCGGGAAAGGGTTTTCTTGGTGAGATTCTTTTTATACACATAAGTGCCGGAGCGCAGGCTGTGGTTCGACCACAGCGCCCGGCCAAAGCCGCCCTCATCGCCGATTTCCAGCAGGAAGGGCACGATAACATTGTTGAGGGCGTAGGTGGACGTCCGCGCCACGCCGGAAGGGATGTTGGGCACGCAGTAATGGATCACATCATGCATTTTAAAAACCGGGGCGGAGTGCCGGGTTGCCCGGCTTGTGGCAATGCAGCCGCCCTGATCTATCACGGTATCCACAATCACGCTGCCGGGCTTCATGGATTCGACCATCTGCTCCGTAACGAGGCAGGGGGCACGGTGCCCTTCCACCATAGCAGCCCCGATAATTACATCTGCGGCGCGGGTAGCTGAGCTCAGGTACTGATGGTTGGCCATCATGGTGATGATGCGGCGGTTGAGTGCGTTCTCGAGATGGCGAAGCCGGCTCAGGTCGTTATCCATCACAAAAACCTGTGCGCCGTAGCCCAGGGCCGTGCGGGCCGCATATTCGGCAATGGTGCCGGCTCCGAGAATCACAACGGTGGCCGGCGGGATGCCGGAAATGCCGCCGAGCATTACGCCCTGACCGTTGGAGTAGCTTTCCAGATAATGCGCGGCAATCTGAACGGACATCGAGCCGGTAATTTCATGCAGCATGCGCACAATCGGGAAGGAGCCGTCGCTGAGCTGCATAAACTCGAAGCCCACCCCCGTGATGCCTTTCCGGATGAGGGTTTCAAAAAAAAGTTTGTCGGCATTGCCGAGATGGATGGCCGAAAGCACGATCTGTCCGCTTTCGATATGCTCCAGCTCTTCGGGCACGGGCGGGGCGACCTTCACAATCATTTCGCAGCGTTTAAACACCTCGCGTGCGCTTTCGCAAAGCACGGCACCCGCCTCCGAATAATCGTTGTCCGAAAAATTGGCACCTGCCCCCGCACCGCGCTCGATAAACACCTCGTGCCCGTTGGCGATCAGCACCGAAACCCCGCCGGGCGTTACGCTAACGCGGTTTTCATCATTCGAGCGCTCCTTCGGAAAGCCGATCTTCAGGCTAACCCCACCGTTCTCTTTTTTGAGCGTTTTTTCGAGTGTCTCAAGACCCAGGCGCCGGGTGAATTCATCCGGATTTAAAATTTCCATGCATTAAACGCTATATTGGTTCCGGCAGTGACTGCCAAATTGGGTAGTTTCACGGTTTGGCGGTTTATAAACCGCTGCCCTGCAAAATAATCGAATAAAGCCCCTTAAACAAAGACAATCCTCAGCCCTGCATGAGCCTCAGACCCAAAAAAAGCCTCGGACAGCATTTTCTCAGAGACCATAACATCCTCCGCAAAATCGCCCTCTCGGCCGGTATCAGGCCCGGTGAGCGCGTGCTCGAAATCGGTCCCGGTGAGGGCACCCTCACCGAATACCTGCTCAGCGTGTGTGAAGATGTGCTCGCCATAGAGGTCGATGCCCGTGCAGTGGAGCTGCTTCAGGTAAAGTTCCCTGACCTCAATGTGATGCATGCCGACTTCCTGTCGCTTTCTCTGCCGGAGCTGCTGCGGCCCGACGGACAAAATGTCATCATCGGGAACATCCCCTACAACATCACGAGTCCCATTTTATTTAAGGTGATGGATGCCGGCCCGGTTTACCGGCGTTCCGTTTTTCTGATGCAGCAGGAGGTTGCACAACGCCTCGTGGCAAATCCCGGCACCAAGGCCTACGGCATCCTGAGCGTGCAGGCGCAGTTGCTGGGGGAGGTCGAATACCTTTTCGACGTATCGCGGCACGTTTTTTACCCCAAGCCCAATGTGGAAAGCGGCGTCATCAGCTTCACTCCGCACACAGCCCCGCTCGAAGTGCCGCTTGATCAGCTCAAGACCGTAGTTCGCACCGCCTTCAATCAGCGGCGCAAAAAACTTTCGAACAGCCTCAAAGCCCTCATCACGGAACATAAACCCGACGGGGTGCGTTTTAACCTCGATCTCCGGCCCGATCAGCTGCACCCCAAAGAGTTCATCACCCTCACACAGGCTTTATTTAATCCGTAAACCCCATCTCATTTCATGCAATTCTCTGTCACTGCCGTTCAGCTTAGCATCCTTTTAATACTCGGGAGTTTGATTTTCACCCCGCAACCATCAGCGGCGCAGCAGGCAAGGGGGGATGCCGCCATCGATATGATTCAGGCCTTCTCGCAGCACCATCAGGACCTGCCGCGGGAGCGGGTGTTCATCCAGACCGACCGTGATAGCTATTTTTGGGGCGACCGCATCTGGTTTTCGGCTATTGTGACCGGCGGAACCGACAACCTGTTTTCGGGCATCAGCCGGCTTTTATATGTGGAGCTGTATGATGATGCCGGCAGCCGGATCGACCGCACCTTCGTGCGCCTCGAAAACGGCTCGGGTAACGGCAGCCTCACTTTTGGGGAGTCTGAAACGCGGACCGGTACCTTCACCCTTGTGGCCTACACAAGCTGGATGCTCAACTTTGAGGCGGCCTCGCTGTTCACCAAACCGCTACAGGTCGTAAGCCCCGGTATGGTGCTGCGTCAGGCTGCGGCCGATCCCTCAGATGTCCGCCTGCATCTTGCACCGGAAGGCGGCAGCCTGCTGAGCGGTGTGCCTGCCAAAGTTGCAGTGAAATCGACCCTGCCCGACGGCCGCGCGGTTTCCGTATCTGCCGAACTTCGCGATGATGCCGGCGCCACATTACTCACTTTCGAAACCGATGCATACGGCCTCGCGGCCTTCACCTTTACCCCGGAAGCGGGCCGGGGCTATGAGGCCGTCATCCTCCAAAACCAAAACAGCGTTGCCCTGCCGCCGGTGCAGGAAAGCGGCGCCCGGCTGAGCGTAAGCCGGGATGCCTCGGGCGGACAGTTTGTGCTGGGCGTTCAGCTAAAGGGGGAGCCTCAGCCGGAATCGCTCACGGTGTTTGGCCATGTGCGGGGCCGCGTGTTTTATTTGGCCGAAATGGAATTGTTTGACGGCCGAGGCATGGGCTGGGCATCTGCGGACCTCTTCCCGCCTGGCATTGTGGAGTTTGTGGTGCTTGGTACCGGCGGCGCGCTGCTCACGAAGCGGCCCGTGCTTAATCTGCCCGAACCGCAGCTTCAGCTCAGCCTGAGTACCCCACAGACCGTTTTCGGTACCCGTCAGCAGGTCGCGCTGCGGCACGAGCTCCGCGACGAAAACGGCCGGCGCATAGAAGGGCTTGCGAGCCTCAGCGTTACGGTACAGCCTGAGGATACAACCATGGCTCCGCCCCGTTCGGATATCTACAGCTCGCTGCTCACCGGCTATGCCTTTGATTTTGATGAACCTTCGCTCCGCCTCGCTTACTTTCTGGAGCAGGGCATGGCTGAGCATGCCGACCTGGCGCTGCTCACCGCGCCGGAGCAGTCGTTCGCCTGGGAGGTGCTCCAAAACCCGGAAGAACTCGCCGGCATAAGGCTGCCCGAAAACGGCTTCTCGGTCTCGGGCACCATCCGTACCGGCTTCCGCGGCCGGCCGGTGAGCGAGGCCAACGTAGTGTTTGCGATGGGCCCCAACGACGACGATCTCTTTGTGATTGATACGAGCGAGGACGGCTACTTCCTGATGAACGATATCGACATCACCGGTTCGGCGCAGGTGAGTATCCGCGCTACCGACCGCCGCGGCCGCAGAAATGTGCGGATCGGCCTCGATGAACAGTTCGACTTCCTGCCGGAGCTTTCCGTAAGGGCCCCGCAGCTGTTTGATGAAGTGGCCGGCGATGCAGCCGAAGATGAGGCGCTTGCGGCGCGCATCGTACAGGCGCGGCAGAACGAAGAGCAGCACATCATGGCCGCGATGCAAATCGAACTCGAGGAGATAACTGTAACCGGAGAGCGCGAAGATTTTGCCGAAACGCTCAGCCGCATGGCCACCGGCGATGTGGGCGGAACCGTACTGCGGGTTTCGGACCTGCCCGAACTGCAGAGCCTCACGATCTATGATTTGCTGATGCGTCTGCCGGGCGTGCAGGTTTCGGGCACTTCGGTACGCGTGCGGACCGGCGCAATACAGGACACGCCGCCCGTTATTTTGCTGGACGGAGCCGCGATAGAAGAAGAACTGCTGGGCACCATTTCCGCTTCTGATGTGGACAATCTATCGGTGCTCCGCCGGCCGGAGCAGCTTGCTCGTTTTGGGGCGCAGGGCGCAAACGGCGTAATCTCGATCCGCACCATTCGGGGGGAAGGCATACCCGGCCGCAACCTGCCGGTAGTGTCGGCCTTTCTGAAAGGCTTCGACGAGCCGCCGCCGTTTTTTTCGCCCCGCTACGGAGGCATCCTGCCGCAGCTCACCGACGAGCGCCCCGATACCCGCGTGACCCTGCACTGGCAGCCCAACTTCGTGATTCAGCAACAGGGCCGCGACATCCTCTTCTGGACCGGCGACGTGCCCGGCACCTACTGCGCCACCGTACAGGGCCTGACCCCCGACGGCCGCCCCTTTGGCGGGGAGCTTTGTTTTGAGGTTGAGGGATGATGGGGCTTGTACCTGGCTGATGGCACGCGGATTGGGCGGATCGTGCCGGATTTGCGCGGATTTTTAAATTCTCGCAAAGGTGCAAAGTGACTAAATCTGTAAGTCTGAAAGCAAGTGCGGTAAAATCAAAAAATAGCGACGCGCTGACGCACTATAAAATGGCACGCGGATTGGGGCGGGTTTATGAGAATTAAGGCCCGACATCCGGTTAGTGACACACTGCTTAACCTGTACCATTATTTTGTGGATGGGAGCTCCGTGTAAAGGAACTCCCCAAACCGGGCATAGCCTGCGAACCGGGAATGTGAGGGCTGAATTTCAAAAAAAGATTCAACTGCTGCAGAAACGGGATGAATAAGCACCTTTCTGAGTTTGCGCACTATATTTTTTTCAAGTAGATTCAGAATAGAACGGTTTCGGTTTGTATAGGTAGTTCCACATACAAGCTGAATAAAATTATATCCTTTTAAGTCGATATTTACCTCATATGGTACTTAATGAAAACCCGGAAGTCGCTCAAGTTAGTTTTTTGTGAATTTATGTGACTTTGGGGGTACTTTTGGGTTGTTAAATAAGGTTCTGGCCACCTGATACAAGGATCATAAATACTTATGGAATTTCCTCATCGTTAGGAAAATACTGACACCATTTAATTCATGATCATAATGATTACCAAAAAAAAGTTAAAAAAGAGATTGACAAGCTTTCCGATACAGAAGTGGAAAAAGTGTACCTTTATCTTTCTTCTTTGAGAAAAACGAAAATCTCCCCGCCAAATATTCGTTCTTTGAAATTGAAAGGGAAACTGGACCAAGAGAATCTGCGATCTTTAGCCTATGAGTAAGATTCTGGTTGATACGAATATCCTTGTTTATGGCATCGATGAAGATTCTGCATTTTTCAAGAAAGCCAGAAAGATACTGGAGCAAGAGTCATATCAACTTGTTACAACTTCAAAAAATCTGATTGAATTACTTGCTGTTACTACCAGATCATCAGGGTATAATCTTGAAATTTATACAGCCTTGGAAATCATCGAAGAGATCATACAGGGTATTGAAATTATCTATCCTACACAGGTGTCGATGACCATATTTCTCGATTTGATGAACCGGTATCAGCCCAAAGGACTGAAAGTCCACGATTTTGAAATAATCAGTATCGGTTTGGCACATGGGATATACGAAGTAGCTACATTTAATACCAAAGATTTCAAATCAGTTAAATAGATAACACTCGCAGGAATATAGGGACGGTGGTAAAAAGCATAGCGCTTCGGGTTTCGCTGGCTGGCAGATTCATGCTGAGGTGTAAGCTATTGTTGCTTATATTCGGCCATGATTGCCCCGCAGCAGAAATGCCGCAACGTTAGTGCTATAAATTCATAAACAAAAAAAGAAAAGTATGAGAATTGAAATAAAATACAGCGCCAGCCAGGGCCCACATCCTGTCGAACTTGATCAGAATGATATAAGTAGATTGAAGAGATCTGGCAGTCTAACTACAAAGCAATCAACTCCAAAGGGTGATAAAACTATAACTATCACAGGGTCAAAACAGGAACTACTTGATTTAGCTGAGGCTCTGACTGAAGCAGCAAAAAATATGCAATAAATCTTTGTAGACAATGAGTAACATTTTTATATTGAGGCATGATTAAAGAAACCACGCATAAAATCCATTTCAGCAATGCCGATGATTTATCAGAAGTGCAGGATAATTCTGTTTCATTGATTGTAACATCTCCTCCATATCCTATGATTGAAATGTGGGATGAAAGCTTTTCTGTTCAAAACAAGGATATTGCCAAAGCATTAGAAAAAGGTAAACCTGAACAGGCCTTTGAGCTTATGCACAAAACTTTGGATAAAGTATGGAAAGAATGTTCTCGTGTTTTATGTGATGGTGGTGTAGCATGTATAAATATCGGGGATGCAACCCGCACGATTGATAAGAAATTTCAGCTATTTCCAAATCATGCAAAAATTATTTTATCATTTGTTGAGCTCGGTTTTTCCAATCTTCCGAATATCATTTGGCGTAAACAGACTAATGCCCCTAACAAATTTATGGGCTCAGGAATGTATCCTCCGGGCGCGTATGTAACTCTCGAGCATGAGTTTATTCTGGTGTTTAGAAAGGGAAATAAGCGTGAGTTTTTTGCAAATGAAAAACAGAACCGTAGAGAAAGTGCCTATTTTTGGGAAGAGCGTAATAACTGGTTCTCTGATTTATGGGAATTGAAGGGGACTACTCAAGTCCTGTCCGAAAACGGAACAAGAGATAGAAGCGGTGCTTATCCTTTTGAAATTCCATATAGACTAATAAATATGTTTTCCGTCAAAGGTGACATCGTACTTGATCCATTTATAGGAACAGGAACTACTTCACTTGCAGCTATTGCGTCTGGCCGTAACAGCATTGGTTATGAATTAGAATCTGAATTCTCCGCAATTATTGATCAAACTTTGCTGTCAGGTTCGAATCTGAAAATGATTAACAATATTATTCGAAAAAGAATCATAAGTCATGTAGAATTTGTAAATCAACGAATTGAAAATAAAGGCATTGAAAGTGTTAAGCATTATAATGAATGGTTGGACTTCTCTGTTATGACAAGACAAGAAAAAGATTTAATACTTCAATTTGTTGAGAGTATTAAAAAAACTGATAACGACATATTCAGTGCATCTTACGTTGAAAAAGCTTTAAATGACTATCAGGGTTCGTATTCTCTTTTTTCGCAAGTATAGATCAAAAACCGAATTCAATCGTGATGCCACCCTTCTTTTTTTCATAGTAAATTATCTCAACGGTAATTTCTTCTACAAGATTTGCTTTTGATCTGTAAGTATATGGCTTAATACTCACGGGAATGTATCCGATATAGCCATCAATCCCCCGTCTTTCTTCTTCTTTAGTAGAAAGCCTATAATCCATATTCTTGATAGTAGCTATTTTCTTTAAAATAGCTTCTTGAAATCGAAGGCCAATGAAGGTTTTGTACAAAACTAAATCTTTAACCCAAGTTTCGATCATCTCACGATCTATTTTCTGGATTGCATCTTTGAGTTTATTAACCATGTCTTCTATTTTATCACTGGCTTTTTCTCTCCCATCGGGATGTCTTTCCTCATACCACTCAATCCATTCCTCTACTAATCTGCCATCAAATTCCTGAATCAAATCGCTCATTTGTCCTACTACTTTGGGCCTGGTTCCTTGTGAATTTTGATTCGCTAAGTTCAAAATTTGTGTAGTATATTTAGGGAAATCAGGTACTTCACCAACAACAATATCCTGTATCTCGTCATACTTTAATTTGACCTTTGTACTCATAAATCCTCAAATAGTTCACTTAATGAAATTTCGAATGCGGTTGCTAACTTTTCGAGATTAACTATAGACACATTCCTTTTACCTTGTTCTATTCCAGCTAAATATGTTCTATCTAAACCACAAAGATTTGCAAACTGCTCTTGGCTTAAATTCCGCTGGTTTCTCAGCTTCCGAATTTTATTTCCTATTTTAGCTTTTATATCCATAAATTGAGAATAACACTATTGTGGCCTATAAATCAACGGACTATGAGTCACACCCGGCAGTAACAAGCATTTCCTGATGACGTGTTCACCATTGCTGCAAAACTTCGGCCATGATTGCCCCGCAGCAGAAATACAGACCGTTATTTTGCTCAAAATTCACGACACCACCCCAATCACATCACCCCACCTACCAAAACCTAACCAAAGAAATCATTTAACCCCAAAAGCCCTCCGGAACATACACTCCGGAGGGCTTTTGGTTTATTGTATGGTGATTTATCTTTCCGGTCAGGAATCTTTACATCAACTTATTCTCACTTTTTATCTCTCGGAGTATTTGTATCATCATCGCCATCCTCGTCAAGAAACTGCTTGCGGACATTGTAGTTGATTTCCTTATCAGTTACATAGGAATCTATCGCGTCTGACATCATTTTTGAGTATCGCGGCAGTTCTTCTTTGCGGATGGATTTTGAGGAGGTATTTGAGAAGCCCATGCGCTGCGCATCCGAAATGTCGTTCAGGTCTGCCCCGAAGTAGGTGAAGGTCCACAGTCCGGTGGCTTCAAGGCGTTGGATCATGCTTTTGATCTGATCAAAGCGGAACAGTCGGGAGGCATTTTCATAACCGTCGGTGATGACTACTACGACTACGGAGGCTTCCCCGTTTGCGACCTGCTGCTGCACCATCTCTTCCAGCGTAATCACGGTTCTGCCGATTGCATCGAGCAGGGCCGTCATGCCGCCGATTACGTACTCGTTTTCGGTAACCGGTTTGAGGTCTTTGGTCGGGGTATTGAGGCAGAGCTGCTCCGTAACCGTGTCGAAAAAGCTGATGCCGGTAAAGATTTTCTGATTGGGCGTGGTTTCAGAAAGCCGGCGGATGGTTTCGAGCTGTTCGTTGATGGTTGAAAGGGTGACGGGTACCGAGCCACTCATCGAGCCGGACTTATCAACGATCAGGTGAAAGTAGGTGGTGTTGTTTTTGGGTTGTTGTGTCATGGCAGTGTTCTTTTGGGTTTAGGGTGATTGACTTCCCAAAAGTACCCCGCCGCCGGGTGGATTTCTATTTTGACAAGCTTGTCAAATCCCAGCGGGCATGCAGCCTGATTTTCTCCGGAACAAGGGGGATGGCGTAGGTGCCGCTGGTATGGGTGATTTGGTAGTGCTCGTAACGGCCCGGCAGGCAAAGCAGCTGTTCGAGTTTTGCGTTGATACGCGAAATCTTTTCGTTGGCGGAGTTATTCAGCGGATTCACAAGTTTCCGCACCACTTCCACTGCCGCGCTGATATCCTGATTGCGGATGCACAGATAGAGATCCAGGATTTCCTGCTTGTAATCCGACAGCTCATTCAGGCGGGTGCCCTCCGGGTGCAGCAGGAAAAACAGATACACCGCTTTTTCAACAGGCGCGAGCCGGCAGCTTAGCTGCTGATAATTCTCAAAATGCAGCACCCCTTTTTCATCTATAAAGAGGGGGGAGGCTTCGGCCTCAGCGAACCTTTGCTGCAGGAATTTTGACTGAAGCCTGATTTTTTCAAGGGCCGGAGTGGCAGCAGCGAGCAGTTCCTGCGTGAGATCACGCCGAAGCATCACCTCAAGACAAGCATCACAAATATCCGCCGTGCGCAGCTTGATGTGGATGTCGGATTTCTCCTCACAAAAATCATTCAGGCAACCAACGGCGCTTTTGTGTGCATAGCGGAGGGTATTTCGGAGGCTTCCGAAGCCTTTGAGCTGCAGGATGAGCGTCCAGATCTCATGGGCGACCGGAAACCAGCGCGGAGCACGCATGAAGAATTCCCAGTCGGTGGTTTGCACGAAGCCTTCCGGAGCCGGACTCGACCGGAAACTGCTGAACCAGTTGTTTTCATTGGCGGAAGGGGTTAGCAGGATTGCCAGCTCGTTTTGGGGAATGTCCCGCATCGGGCGGACCTGCTGAATAAAATCAAACAGATCTTCCCAGCTGACAGCCGGCCTCGGTGGTGGCAGTTTCTGAAAGATGGTTTGTTCTTCAACTAGTAAACTATCAAGATCAGAAGGATAGGATGGCTCTATCCACTCAAGCTCTTCCGGGCTAAGCTCATTTTTTTCACCGGTATTCTTCGCCTTGTCCAAAACAGCAGACAGCCCCTCCGTACTGACATTGTGGAACCGAAAAACCAGGCTTCCGTTGTTCTGCAGCAGATCATCAAGCCCGCGCCGGAGGTCATCTGCTTCCGGGTCGGCCGTATCGAGCAGTAAGTGAATCGTTTCAGGCATGGACGGATCTGTGATGGTGTGATGAGAACCTGTTAAGGGGGAATTAAAAGATGTCGGAATCGGAAGTTTAACCATTTACCGGCTTTCCTGCGGGAAAAATTTGAAAACGGGGAAAGCTTTGGCCAAAGCGAAAAGTCGGATAAATTCAGACCGGGGACCGCAGACGGCCGACCGCAGATATGCCAGGATTTGAATCCAGCTAAACGACCGGGTTCATACGGTTCGCGGCTTCAACAAGCTCATAAACATATTGCGGCCAAGGAACCCGCCCAGCAACGGAATATGGCACGCGGATTAAGCGGATTAGGCCTGATTTGCGCGGATTTTCGGATCGGTGACCGCAGACGGCAGACCGCAGACCGCAGGAAAATTGAGCCGCCTGCCAGGATTCGAATCCTGCAACACGGCCCCTGCCCGCGATAATGGCACGCGGATTAAGCGGATTAGGCCTGATTTGCGCGGATTTACACGGATTTGCATTGAATGCTATTCCAAACGCTTCTTACCTCTAAGCCCACATTAAACCACAAAACCCAACTATTAACCCCAAACCAATGACATACTGACCTACTGACACACTGAAAAACCCCACCGCCATGCTTGCAGCCGGTTTCGTGAGTAGTGAAAACCCATCATAGCATCCGCACTTTTGGTGCCCTTCATCATAAAAAGCGGCAAAGTGAAGCTGGTAGGTCCTGGGTAACGCCCTTGGCTTCAGTGGCAGTTTAAAGGCACCAAGCCGGCGTTTCCGGGATGACGGTGGGGGGGATGTGGCTTATGTGGCCAGACCTGACAGGTTTTGAAAACCTGTCAGGTCTTTGCAGCGAAGCAAAAAAGCCGCAGCTAAGGCTACTAAACTCCAAATCCACCCCGAAACCAAAAGCCCCTCTCCTGAAGAGCACGTCTGTAAGGCATCGTGGTATTTTCAGGAGAGGGGTTGGGGTGAGGTCTGCCTGCAGAAGCCCTCCCACAGCGGAAAGAGCCGAATGATTTCGTGTAAAGTAGTCAAAAACCAGGGATATGTTAAAACAGCTCGGCTACTGTATGTATGCCATTTGGCAGGCACGGTATATTGCTTTCCCCTGATTCGTACACTTGAATTGTAAGTGAGCTCCACATACATTTAGCAGGTTGTAAATATTTTCCATACAAACAGTTCGGTTATTGATGAGTAAGAAAAAAACGATTGTGGTGAAGGGAACCGAGATTGCCGTCTCGATTACTAAAGAAGGAGAGTATATCTCACTTACCGATATGCTCAAAGCCAAAGATGGTGACTTTTTTATTTCAGACTGGCTAAGAAACCGAAACACTGTAGAGTTTTTAGGAATTTGGGAAACGGTGAATAACCCTGATTTTAATTATGGCGAATATGCCATAATTAGAAGTCAGGCCGGACTGAACAGTTACAAAATAAGCGTTAAAGAATGGCAGGAAAAAACAGCTGCAATAGGTTTAAAAGCCAGGGCCGGAAGATATGGAGGCACTTTTGCCCATATTGACATTGCTTTTGAATTTGGTATGTGGATAAGTGCCGAATTCAAAGTGTATCTGATTCAGGAGTATAAACGTCTCAAAACGGAAGAAAACGAAAGGCTAAAGCTGGATTGGAACCTTCAGCGCACCCTGACTAAAATAAATTATCATATACATACCGATGCAATTAAGGAAAAGCTCATTCCAAAAGAGCTTGGCCGGAAAGAGGCTGCTTTAATTTACGCTTCTGAAGCTGATGTATTAAACATGGCACTGTTCGGAAAAACGGCTGCTTGCTGGAGAAACGAAAACCCCGGTGCATCCGGCAATATCAGGGATCATGCAAGCCTTGAGCAGCTGGTAGTACTTACAAATTTGGAGAGTCTGAATGCAATTCTTATTCAGCAGGGGCAACCGCAAAGCGAACGCCTGCTTGAACTTAACAAAATTGCAATTCAGCAACTGAAAACCCTTTTACAAAACAAAGCTTTAAAAAAACTAAAATAGCTTCGCATAAGAGCCTTTCCGGGATCATGGTTTTTTACTAAATACCCCGGCGCGGCCTGCCGCGCCGCCTGCCCCACCCGGCAACCTCTCATCCTGAGCGAAGCCGAAGCGCAGCGCAGGCGTAGTCGAAGGATCCTGCAACACGGCCCCTGCCCGCGATGATGGCACGCGGATTAAGCGGATTTGGCCTGATTTCCGCGGATTTTCGGATCGGTGACCGCAGACCGCAGACCGCAGACCGCAGACCGCAGGAAAATTGAGCCGCCTGCCAGGATTCGAATCCTGCAACACGGCCCCTGCCCGCGATGATGGCACGCGGATTTTGCGGATTTGGCCGGATTTCCGCGGATTTATATTGAATGCTATTCCAAACGCTAATCACCTCTTAGCCCACCTTAAAACACAAAACCCAACCATTAAGCCCGAAGCAATGACACACTGACACACTGACCTACTGACATACTGACCTACTGACATACTGAAAACCTCCCCGCATAGCAGCTTTCCGAGGCAAAG
>JAFIET010000008.1 GCA_020832405.1 Balneolales bacterium | reverse complement strand
CTTTCTTCCCCCCGCAAACAGAGCCCGCCCGCAAAAAGCGCCGTTGCAGCTTCCCCGCCAATTTGATACTTTCGCAAAAGTCCGCCGCCTCACCTATCTGATTCGACTCAAAAGCGGGAACAGGCTACGGACCCTTCACATTAAATAGTTACCTCATCATAAAAAAGGAAAGGAGAGGGGTATGTCGCTGGAGTCGGTTCTGCTGTTTTTTGAGGATATCCCCACGAGCTACCGCACGGGACTGCTCATCGGGGGGATTTTTATTTTTTGGGTGATGGAGGGCGTAATCCCGCTTTTCGAGTTCGATTACAAAAAGGTGAAGCACGCGGGGCTGAACCTCACCTTCACGGTTTTTACGGCCATTATCGGCTTCGGCCTGGCGGGCGTGCTGTTCGCTGCATCGGTTTGGGCAACCTCCAATGAATTCGGCCTGCTGTTTCTGTTCGACCTCCCGCTGTGGCTGCACGTGCTGCTCGGGCTTATGATTCTGGATTTCATCGGGGCATACTTCATTCACTGGCTGCAGCACAAGGTCCGCTGGATGTGGAAATTCCACGTAATTCATCACAGTGATACCACGGTTGATGTAACCACGGGCCTGCGGCACCATCCCGGCGAGACCGTTTTCCGGATTTTGTTCACCATCCTCGCGGTGCTGATCGCGGGCGCCTCCATCGGCATTGTGATGCTGTATCAGAGCCTGTCGGTGCTGTTTGCGCACATCACCCATGCGAACATCAGCATGCCGCGCCGCCTCGATTACTGGCTGAGCTGGGTGTTCATCACCCCGAACATGCACAAGGTGCATCATCACTTCGAGCAGCCCCTCACCGACACCAACTACGGCAACATCTTCGCCATTTGGGACCGCATCTTCGGCACCTATGTAAAAGTTGAGGACATCAGTACCCTGCGCTACGGCATCGACACCCACACCGATCCGCACGAGACTGAGCGCCTTTCGAACCTGCTGCAGATTCCGTTTCAGCCCTACCGACCGCCCCGCGGCAAAGCGAACAGCGAGCACGGAGACAAAGAAAATGAGCAGACTGGAGCGTAAGCCCTGCAACTTATTACAAGCATGCTTTCTGATGTTAGCAGATAGCCAGCCCGATCCACATTTTTTAACAATGATTGTTTAACAATCTGAGCATCTTCATTGTTTGGCCAAATATCAGAAATGCTAAAAGTTTGTATCGTTTTTAGTATTTGATTTTATTGAACTTGAAGAAGGTATTCTATGAACAGACTAACAGTTGGTGCTGTTGCGGCAGTTGTAGTGGCGGTAGTTGCATTCACATTAATTTTCCCGCGTTTTTCAGGCGGTGGCGAGAAGGCCTCAGGCGTAATTAATGCACAGACTGCGCCTGAGCAAAACGACCGGCGGCTGGCAGTGAGGGCAATGGTGATGGAGCCCCAGACTTTTGAAAACCGCATCAGCTCAACCGGTACCGTTGTGGCCGATGAGAGTGTTTCGCTGCAGTCGGAGGTAGCGGGCCGTGTAACCGGTATTTTTTTCACGGAAGGGGAGCTGGTTGAAGCAGGCCGGCTGCTGGTGAAAATCAACGATGCAGACCTTCAGGCCGAGCTTCGCCGGGCCGAGTACCGGCGTAACCTTGCCGAAATAAGGGAGCGTCGGGTGGCTTCCCTTATTGAGCGCAACGCTACTGCGCAGCAGGAATATGATGTAGCCCTCAACGAGCTGAATGTGGTGAAGGCCGATATCGACCTGATTAATGCGCGCATCGCCCAAACGGAAATTCGCGCCCCCTTCGACGGCATCATCGGGCTTCGGGCCATCAGCCCCGGCAGCTATATCACCCCGGCAACTTACATCACCGAAATTCAGAAAGTGAACCGGGTGAAGGTGGATTTTTCGGTGCCGGAGCGCTTCTCCGGCATGATTACACAGGGGCAGTCGTTCCGGTTTAACCGGCAGGGATCGGAAAACACTTACAACGGCGAGGTGTACGCCATTCAGCCGCGCATCGAACCTAACACACGCACCTTGAGGCTGCGCGGTATCGCCAATAACGACGACAATGTGCTGCTGCCCGGTGCATTTGTAGAGGTAAACCTCGCACTTCGCGCCATTGATGCAGCCCTGATGGCGCCCTCTGAAGCCATCATCCCGGAAATGGGGGGGCAGAGCGTATATCTGTACCGCAACGGCAAAGCAGAACGGCGCAGTGTCGAAATCGGAATCCGCACTGATCAGCGGGTTCACATCACCGATGGCGTTGTTTCGGGCGACACCCTGCTTACAACGGGTATGCTTCAGTTAAGACCCGGAATGGATGTCCGCATTGCAGAAATCCGCAGTTCAGCACAGTAATAACCCCAAAGGTAACAGCATCTTATGAGTAGTTTATCATCACTGAGTATCCGGAGGCCCGTTCTGGCCTCCGTTATGGCCATTACCATTATCCTGTTCGGGGTTATCGGGTACAATTATCTCGGCGTGAGGGAATATCCGGCCGTTGATCCGCCCGTTGTAACGGTTACGACCAACTACACCGGTGCCAATGCCGATATTGTTGAGTCGCAGATTACTGAGCCGCTCGAGGAATCCATCAACGGAATTGCGGGTATCCGCACCATGACTTCCGTTTCGCGGGAGGGCCGCAGCACCATCACCGTGGAGTTCGAGCTGGGCATCGACATGGAAGCGGCCGCCAACGATGTGCGCGACCGCGTGTCGAGGTCCGTCCGGCGCCTGCCGCCCGACGTGGATAACCCTATCGTATCAAAGGCGGATGCGGACAGCAGCCCCATCGTTTTCCTGAACGTGCGCAGTGATTTACGGGATATGATGGAGCTCACAGAGTTCGCCATCACCGAGTTTAAAGAGCGTTTCGAAACCATTCCGGGGGTGAGTGAGGTCAACATTTGGGGGCAGAAACGCTACTCCATGCGCCTTTGGATGGAGCCTTCGCGCCTGGCCGCCTACGGACTTTCGCCCATCGATATCCGCAATGCGCTGGCTTCACAGAATGTAGAGCTGCCTTCCGGGCGCATCGAAGGGGCAAGCACCGAGCTTACGGTGCGGACGATGAGCCGGCTGAGCACGCCCGAAGAGTTCAACAACATGATTATCCGGCAGAACGGCGATGATATTGTCCGCTTCCGGGATGTGGGCCTTGCGATGCTGGGTCCCCAAAATGAACGCACCATCCTGAAACGCGACGGCATCCCGATGGTCGGGGTCGTGCTCGTGCCGCAGCCCGGCGCCAACAACATCGCCATAGCCGACGAATTTTATAACCGGCTGGAGGTGATTCAGCGCGACCTGCCCGAAGATGTGAGTGTTGCAATCGGCTTCGACGTAACGGAGTATATCCGTGCTTCGATTTCGGAGGTGCGGCAGACCATCTTCATTGCCTTCGGCTTGGTGATGCTCATCATCTTTATGTTTCTGCGCGACTGGCGCACGACGCTCATCCCCATCATCGTAATTCCCATTGCACTGATCGGGGCCTTTTTTGTGATGTTCATCATGGGCTTTTCCATCAACGTGCTCACCATGCTCGGGCTGGTGCTGGCCATCGGTCTGGTGGTGGATGATGCAATCGTGGTGATGGAAAACATCTACGCCAAAATCGAAATGGGCATGAATCCCATTGAGGCGGGACTCAAAGGCTCCAAAGAAATCTTTTTCGCGGTTGTTTCCACCACAACGGCGCTCGTTGCCGTATTTCTGCCGGTCATCTTTCTGGAGGGCCTCACGGGCCGCCTGTTCCGGGAGTTTGGCCTGGTGCTGGCCGGGGCGGTCATCATTTCGTCGTTTGTGGCGCTGTCGCTTTCGCCCATGCTGTGTTCCAAAATCCTCAAAAAGCGTGAGCGGGAATCCTGGATTCACCGCGCGACCGAGCCCTTTTATGTGGCCCTCAACAACGGCTACCGCAAATCGCTGGGCGCATTTCTGAAGGTAAGATGGGCGGCTTTTGTCATCATTCTGGCTACTGCGGGCATGATCGGCTACTTCGGGCTGAACCTGCAGCAGGAGCTTTCACCGCTCGAAGACCGCAGCCGGATGCGCATTTTTGCGACGGGTCCGGAGGGTGTCACCTTTCAGTACATGGATGATTACGTGGATGAAGTGGTCGCGGCATTGCAGGATGAGGTGCCCGAGCTCGATGCCATCATCTCGGTGACCTCTCCCGGTTTTGGCGCAACAAGCTCGGTGAACTCGGCTTTTATTACTGTCACCCTTAAAGACCCATCCGAGCGCTCCCGCTCACAGTTTGAGGTTGCCGATTACGTAACCGATTTGCTGCGCAACCATACTGCTGCCCGCGGTTTTGTAACGCAGGAGCAGTCGATCCGGGCGCAGCGCGGCGGTCTGCCGGTGCAGTACGTAATTCAGGCGCCCAACTTCGAAAAGCTGCGCGAGTACCTGCCGCGCTTCATGGATGCGGCCACCGACGACCCGACCTTTTCTGTTGTTGATGTCGATCTCAAGTTCAACAAGCCGGAGCTGAGCATCGATATCAACAGGGAGCGGGCACGCACGCTGGGCGTTTCCATCCGGGATGTGGCCGAGACCCTGCAGCTTGCTTTCAGCGGTCAGCGCTTCGACTACTTCATAATGGACGGCAAGCAGTACGAAGTTATCGGGCAGATGGGCCGGGCTTTCCGCAACGATCCGCGCGACCTCGCATCCATTTACGTGCGGTCAGAAAGCGGTCAGCTCATTCAGCTTGATAACCTCATCACCATCAGCGAAGACAACAATCCGCCGCAGCTGTTCCGCTTCAACCGCTTTGTTTCGGCAACGGTCTCGGCCGGTCTGGCAGGTGGTTATTCGCTCGGCGACGGCATCAACGCCATGGACCGTATCGCCGCCAATGTGCTGGATGATTCTTTTTCAACCTCCCTCACCGGAACCTCCCGCGATTTTCAGGAAAGCTCCGACAGCCTGCTGTATGCCTTCATGCTGGCGGTACTGCTCATTTATCTGATTCTTGCAGCGCAGTTTGAGAGCTTCCGGGATCCGTTCACTATTTTATTTACTGTGCCGCTTGCCATCGGCGGAGCGCTGATGGCGCTCTACTTCTTCGGGCAAACCATCAACATCTTCTCCCAAATCGGGATGATTATGCTGATTGGTCTGGTCACGAAGAACGCCATTCTGATTGTGGAATTCGCCAATCAGCGGAAGGAAGCCGGCCTGTCGGTAATGGAGGCCATTCAGGATGCGGCCGCTGCCCGTTTCCGTCCGATTCTGATGACGAGCCTTTCTACCGTGCTGGGGGTGCTGCCGATTGCGCTTGCCCTTGGCGCTGGCAGTGAAAGCCGGGTTTCGATGGGTATTGCCATCATCGGCGGACTCCTCTTTGCGAGCCTGCTCACCTTGTTTGTAATCCCGGCGGTGTATTCCTACTTCTCCAAAGAAGGGGGGAACCGCCGTATTAACGTAGATGATTACGATCTTGAAATTAAACCCAAAACACAACCTGAAATGGCCTGAGACACATTATTGAGTGGGATATAATCCATACGTGATAAAAAAAGCCTACCTGATGTTGAATCGGGCAGGCTTTTATGTAACCGGAAAGGCGGATTCAGAACGCATTATTCAGGTTTCTGTTTTGAAAAAAGGTTTTTCATTGAACCGAGTCGGTAAAGCGTATGATCTGAAAGCTGATTCATTATATTTTTACGTTTACGCTCATCAAGCTGATCAAGCATATCGGCAAGCTCGGAAACGTGAATATCTTCTGAAACATCAATAATGGTTTCAACTGACAATCCGTTGATTAAGTCAGCTTTCTTTGAACCCTCGAGAACAAGGAGCAGTGAGATCACCTCATCAGGGTCAGCTGCGTTGGCATACTGAATAATTTTTGCTGTATCGAGGTTATAACAGGCGTTGCGAAGCTCGTAGAGGTTGCTGAAATCATACATTTCAGCAGCTCCGCTTGTTTTGAACGGATAAGTATTCATTGTACATCAAAATTTGGATGTTTTTTAAAAAACATGCCGCATTCGATGTAAGTATCTATTGACTGTAGTCTAATAAAGATACATCAAATGCAGCAGGTCCTGAACAAATCTTGTTTTGGATAAAACTGTTGTGCGCTGGTGCGCCTGTGTGTTTCGTCCATTATTTTATTATTCGTTAAGGTTTTAGTGTTTAAATAATGTAGTCCCATTTTTTAGTTATGTCAAGATGGGTATAACTAAAATAATTTAGGGATAACATTAGTACAGGCAGCGTAACGGGCAATGCCGGAAGCTTTGCTTAACGGGTACAAACGCAGCCCGGGGCAGCATATTACATTTTCTGAGCGACAGCTGTGCTCATTGATGTGTCTCAAAGCATTCATGAGAATTACCTGCGGAGCATTGTCTGAGTTAGGGTGATAAAAAAAGTCTGCACCACCTGAAAAGGGGAGCAGACTTTTTGAATTACGGGTTGTCTCAGGCTGCTGATATACCTGAAGGGTAAATGAGGGGTGGGAATCAGGCTTCTTTCGGGCTTGTTTCTTCCTCATCAGAGGTTTCCTGATCGCTTTGTTCGCTTTCAGGATTTTTCCATTCAAACATAAGGTTATCGCGGGATGCGTTCATCTTAATGCGGATGGTTGCTCCTTCCTGTTTTTCAGCGGCAAGCAGCTCTTCGGCAAGGGGATCTTCCACATATTTTTGGATAGCCCGCTTGAGAGGGCGTGCGCCGTATTTAGGATCAAAGCCTTTGTCGCTGAGGAAATCTTTTGCTCCCTTAGTTATCTCGACGTTGAAATTCAGATCACGAATCCGCTTAAACAGAAGGTCAGCCATGTTGTCGATGATTTTGAAGATATCCTCTTTCTCAAGCGGTTTAAAGACAATTACATCATCCACACGGTTCAGGAATTCGGGGTTAAAAACCTTGCGGAGTGCTTCCTGAATTACAGATTTCATCTTCGCATAGTCAAAAGCAGACTCGGTAGGGCTGAAGCCGATTCCGCGCCCAAGGTTCTTGATATCGCGGGCACCGATATTGGACGTCATGATTATAATCGTATTCCGGAAATCGATTTTTCTGCCGAGGGAATCGGTTAAGATACCGTCATCAAGAACTTGCAGAAGCAGGTTGAAGACATCGGGGTGGGCTTTTTCGATTTCATCGAGCAGAACAACGGAGTACGGTTTGCGGCGTACTTTTTCAGTCAGAATGCCGCCTTCTTCGTAGCCAACATAACCCGGAGGTGCACCAACAAGCCGCGACACGGAGAATTTTTCCATGTATTCGCTCATATCTATACGGATGAGAGCATCATCAACATCGAATAAATAGCGGGAAAGACTCTTGGCGAGTTCAGTTTTACCCACGCCGGTAGGCCCGAGGAAAATGAATGAGCCGATAGGTCGTGCGGGGTCTTTAAGCCCTGCGCGTGTACGCTGAATGGCTTTGGAAAGCTTAACAATGGCTTCATCCTGCCCGATAACTTTCCTTGTGAGTTCATCGCGCATCTTGAGCAATTTTACGCCTTCGCTTTGCGCGATCTTACTTACCGGAATGCCGGTCATCATACCTACAACTTTAGCTACGTCGTCTTCATTTACGTCGAATACTATTTTTTCGGACTCTATTTCCCAGTCTTTTTGTGCGTTTTCCAATTCTTCTATCAGCTTTTTCTCGGTATCCCGCAGGCGGGCGGCATCTTCAAAGCGCTGGCTTTTAACCATTTTATTTTTTTCCTCGGTAGCTTTTTCAATTTGCTCTTCGAGGTCAATAATGTGCTGCGGAACGGTGATGTTAGCCAGGTGTACCCGTGCGCCGGCTTCATCGAGGGCATCGATTGCCTTATCGGGCAGGAAACGGTCGGTAACGTACCGGTCTGTAAGCTTCACACAAGAGTTGATGGCATCATCAGTATATCTTACAGAATGGTGCTTTTCATACTTGTTTTTGATTTGATTCAGGATGACAATCGTTTCCTCAGGAGTGGTCGGATCTACCATGATTTTTTGAAAACGACGCTCGAGTGCGCCATCTTTCTCAATAAACTGACGGTATTCGTTCAGTGTGGTAGCTCCAATGGCCTGCACATCACCGCGTGCAAGAGCTGGTTTCAGCATATTGGAGGCATCGAGAGAGCCTGAAGCTCCGCCGGCGCCAACGATAGTGTGGAGCTCATCAATAAACAAGATAACGTTGTTTACTTTTTCCAGCTCATTCATCACCGCTTTCATACGTTCTTCAAACTGACCGCGGTACTTTGTGCCGGCAACAAGTGCCGCAAGATCAAGCGCGACAACGCGTTTGTCGTAGAGTACTCTTGAAACCTTGCGTTCTATGATGCGGATAGCCAGACCTTCAGCGATAGCAGTTTTGCCAACACCGGGTTCGCCGATCAGTACGGGGTTATTTTTCTTGCGGCGGCTCAGCACCTGTGCCACACGCTCAATTTCTTTTTCCCGGCCAACTATGGGGTCGAGTTTGGATTCTTCGGCTAACTTTGTGAGATCACGGCCGAAATTGTCTAATACGGGAGTTTTGGTTTTTTCCATTTTCTTACTGTCGCCGCTTCCGGATGAAGGTTTATAACTTTTTGATGGAGGAATGTCAGAGGCTGTCATCGACGGGCCGGTACCTGTACCAGAGCTGCCGTCGTTGCGTGGTTTGCCTGAAATAATGAGGTCCAGTTCTTCCCGTACGCCGTCGTAGCCTACATTAAACTGATGCAAAATCTGTGCTGCAATATTCTCATCGTCGCGAAGCAGGGACAGCAGCAGATGCTCGGTTCCTATTGTGTCGCTTTTGTAGAGTTTTGCTTCGAGATAGGTAATCCGAAGTACTTTTTCAGCTTGTTTGGTGAGCGGAATATTCCCGACGGTGATGGCACCACCAGTACCCCGAACGGTATCTTCGATGGTTTTTTTTAACTTAGAAAGATCACAGTTGAGGTTTTTGAGAATGCGAACGGCAACGCCTTCATCAAGGCGAATTACGCCTAAAATAAGGTGCTCAGTGCCTATGTAATCATGGCCAAGCCGAAGTGCTTCTTCGCGGCTGAACTGAATTACATCTCGCACTCTGTTGGAAAAGTTTCCCTCCATAATCGGATTCGGAATATTTAAAAGTTGGTGGCTGTTTTTATTATGGAACCATAACGGTATGGCAGGCGCATTAGTTCGTAAGCTTTTAATGTATGGCAGGGCTGAGGCAAAATCAAGTTTATCAGCAGAAGGCATATCAGGCGCCGTTTTTTCCTGCTCTCAATACTTTGTGTTTTCTCGCGGCTTCTGGTTTACCTAACAAAAAGACCCCGGGCGCTGGTGTAATACCTGCCCGGGGTCCTTTATAAATACTGTTGTTCTGAACGAGTTAGTACAGGGGGGTGCCGGTCATTTCTTGCGGCTGATCGATACCGATTAATTTCAGAAGGGTCGGAGCAACATCAGCGAGGATGCCGCCTTCACGAAGCTGAACTTCTTTACGGGCACTATCGGCTAAGATACACGGAACCGGCTGTGTTGTATGGGCCGTATGAGGGCTGCCGTCTTCCTCGTACATACAGTCGGCATTACCGTGATCAGCTATAATCAGGCAGGCGTAGCCGTTTTCGTGTGCTGTATTTACAACACGCTCCAGCTGCTTATCTACAGCTTCAACGGCTGCAACGGCAGCTTCAAAAACACCAGTGTGCCCCACCATATCAGGGTTTGCGAAGTTAAGTACTACAAGATCAAATTTACCGGTTTTTAAAGCAGCGGTGAGCTTGTCACCAACTTCCGGTGCACTCATTTCAGGCTGAAGATCATAGGTTGCAACTTTTGGACTTGCAACAAGAATGCGTTCTTCGCCTTCATTTGGTTCTTCGAGTCCGCCGTTGAAAAAGTAAGTAACGTGCGGATATTTTTCAGTTTCAGCAATGCGAAGCTGTTTCAGGCCGTTATTCGAAACGACTTCACCCAGCGTATTGGAAAGTACCTGCGGGGGATAGGCTACTTTCACATTCCTGAAAGTTACGTCGTATTGCGTGAAGCTTACGTAGTGAAGATCGGGGAATGCTTTTCGATTGAAAGCATCAAAATCTTCAAACGTGAGGGCGCGTGTGATTTCCCGGGCGCGGTCGCCGCGAATGTTGTAAAACAACAGCGGGTCGCCGGGCTTTAGCCGGCTTTGAGGGCTTTTATCGAGCAGCACTGGGTTTATGAACTCATCCGTAATGCCTTCAGCGTAGCTTTTGCTGAATGCATCTTCAGCTGAATCGAAGGGAATACCCTCACCCTCAACCAGCAATTTGTAACAGCGCTCAACACGCTCCCATCTGTTATCGCGATCCATTGCATAATAACGGCCTATGATGCTCGCGAGTGTTCCGACGCCAATTTCCTTTGCTTTTTTTGTGAAAGCCCGGGCGTATTCAAGGCCGGAGTGCGGAGGTGTATCACGCCCGTCGGTGAAGGCATGGACGTAAACTTCAGGGATTTCATGCTTTTTGCAAAGTTCAAGTACGGCAAAAAGATGATTGTTGTGGCTGTGAACTCCGCCGTCAGAAAAAAGACCCATCACGTGGAGGTATCCTTTTTCTTTTGCTTTTTCTACAGCCTTAAGCAGAGTTTCATTCTCAAAAAAATCACCATCCCGTATGGCTTTATTTATGCGGGAAAGTTCCTGCCATACAATGCGGCCTGCTCCAATATTTAAATGACCTACTTCAGAATTTCCAAACTGACCGTCAGGAAGTCCGACAGCTTCCCCGGAAGCCGTTAAGGTTGTTTTGGGGAAGTTTTGGCTAAGATAATCGAAAAAGGGGGTCTTGGCCTGATCAACGGCACTGACAGCAGGGTTTGCAGCCACCCCATAGCCATCAAGGATGACAAGAAGGGCACGGGACATTATAAATGTAAGTTTATTTGGAAAGTGCGTTTACGTAGCGAACAAGATTCGATTTCTTGTTTGCGGCATTGTTGCGGTGCACAATACCTTTAACGGCCATGCGGTCGAGGTAGGCAACTGCCTGCTTGAGAGCAACTTCAGCTTCCGCAGGATCTTCAGTAAGAAATACTTTTTTGTAGAGGGTACGCATTTTGGAGCGGAGCGCACGGTTGTGAATTCGTTTTTTCTTATCCTGACGGACGCGCTTGATAGAAGACTTATGCTGTGGCATGTGTATGTATTGAAGAGTTTAATTCAGTAGAAGTAAAGACGGCGAAACATCAGGGTACTTACAAAGCAGACGTGCGTTCAATGCACAGAATAAAAAGAAGCAGTAAGGTCTCTGAATGAATCAGTCAGGTAAAATAAAGTTTTTTAGGTTGTATATCAATATATTTGAGCGATGCACTGAAATGCAGTAAATCAGTTACCTGCTTGTGCAAAAAGGGCATTCAGCAGCATGTGCCACCATTATAAACTGTGTAGTTGATACTGAAACTACAGGCTAATCAATGAAAATAACAGCATTTTATGATAGTAACTATTGACGGGCCCGCCGGCTCGGGTAAGAGCTCGACAGCAAAAAAAGTAGCGGAACGAATAGGTTGGAATTATCTCGATTCAGGGGCCTTGTACCGTACATGGACCCTTTTGTATGTGATGGGCGGCATGGATAAGGATTATTTTCTGGATGTGGCAGGGGTACATAAGGTAACGCTAAGCGTAAATGAAAAAGGAACCGGAACAGAGCCTCTGCTTAACGGTGAAAAGGTTGGAGATGAAATACGTCAGCCAATTATATCCTCAAATGTCAGCGCGGTAGCTGCAATGGGGCCTGTTAGGGATAAGGTTAATGAAGAAATGCGCCGTATTGTGCAGGAGCATCATTTTATTGCCGATGGCAGGGATCTTGGCTCGGTTGTATTTCCTGATGCAGCGTTAAAGTTTTATATGGTTGCCGATCTGGGTGAGCGCGCAAAACGTCGTTACGAGGAACTCAAAAGCAAGGGGATGGAAGTTTCCCTGGAAGAAATAAGCCGCAACCTCGCAGACCGGGATGCGCAGGACTCAGGCCGGGATATTGCTCCGCTCACCCGACCCGAGGGCTCTGTGGAGATAGATACAACTGCTATGGATTTTGATGAACAAGTTTCTTTTATAAGCGGCCTTATCAATGAAAAGCTAACTGTCTAAGTCAGGCAGAAGCCCGTATGCAGAAGCCCGTATGTTGATATACTGCTATATACGGTTGACTAAATGTAGGGTGCGATAACGCCCAAAATGACAAAGCATAACAAAGCCAAAAAGCCTTTAGGAATCAACCTTAAATCTTTTCCGGAAAAACAGTATATTTAAGGCCATCCCAAAACCGAATATCGATTCATGATGTAAGGTGCTTTCGGGAGATATCATCATAAAAAACAATAAACCCTAATCCCGGGTCAGTATCGGCGAAAGCTGATCAAAGCGACCTGCGGTTTTCAAATTATAGGAATAACCATACATGTCGGATGAGTTAACCAACAAAACTCAGGAAGAAACTGAAAATACAACCGAAAATCAGGCCGGGGAGCAGTCTTCTGAGAATACAGCTGCACCTGAGACCGTAGTTGCTGAAGAAACAGCAGTACAGTCTGAACCTGCCGGTGAAGAGCCTGTTGTGAAAGCAGCCCGCGAAATTAAAACCTTCAAAGGGGAGCGCAGTACTAAAGTTTACACTCTTGACGAGCTTGAAGAGGCATCAGAAGATTATTCTGATGAAGATTACAACAAGATGGTGAGTATGTACGAAGGTACGCTTACTTCCATCACAGAAAAAGAAATCGTATCCGGACGGATCGTATCTATCGATGATAAGTATGTAATCGTAGATATTGGTTTTAAATCCGAAGGTATTGTTCCGGTAAACGAATTTAAGAATATTGAAGATGTTAAGCCCGGCGACGAGATCGAAGTATTCCTCGATCGGGTGGAAGACCGCGAAGGTCAGCTTGTGCTTTCCCGCCGTAAGGCAAATACCCTGCGTGTATGGCAAAAAATTGAGCAGGTACACGGCAGTCAGGAAGTTGTTGAAGGCCACATCAAGCGCCGCATTAAAGGCGGTATGGTTGTAGATGTGTTTGGAATTGACGCTTTCCTCCCCGGCTCCCAGATTGATGTGCGCCCGGTACGTGATTTCGACGCGTACGTAGGCCGCAATATGGAATTCCTCGTAGTTAAGCTTAACATGAGCAGCGAAAACGTTGTTGTATCTCACCGCGCTCTTGTAGAAACTGATCTCGAAGATCAGCGTCAGGAAATACTTTCCAGCATGCAGGCTGGTCAGATCCTTGAAGGTATCGTTAAAAATATCACCGATTTCGGTGTATTTATCGACCTTGGCGGCGTAGATGGTCTGCTTCACATCACTGATCTCAGCTGGGGCCGCGTAGAGCATCCTTCTGAAATCTGTAAGCTGGATCAGCGCCTGAATGTAGTTGTTCTTGAGTTTGACGAAGAACGCAAGCGTATTTCTCTTGGTCTCAAGCAGCTTCAGCCGCACCCATGGGAAGAGATCAACAAAAAATATCCCGAAGGTACAAAAGTACAGGGTAAAGTTGTTTCTATCGCTGATTACGGTGCCTTTATCGAGCTCGAAAAAGGTGTTGAAGGTCTGGTTCACATTTCGGAAATGTCATGGACACAGCACATTAAGCATCCGTCTCAACTGGTCGAGAAAAATCAGGTTATTGAGTGCGTGATTCTCAACATTAATGTTGACGAGCGCAAAGTTTCTCTCGGCGTTAAGCAGCTTGAAAACGATCCGTGGAAAGAGATTACCCAGCGTTACCCGATCAGCTCACGTCACAAGGGCGTTGTTCGCAACCTCACTAACTTTGGTGTGTTTGTTGAGCTTGAGCCGGGCATCGATGGTCTCGTTCACATTTCAGACCTGAGCTGGACCGATAAGGTGAATCACCCAAGCGAAGTTGTAAGCAAAGGTGAAGAAATTGAGGTAAGTATTCTCGCCGTTGATTTCGACAACCGCCGTATCTCTCTCGGTCATAAGCAAATCATGGAAAACCCATGGGTTAACTTTGCCAGCGAGTATCAGCTTGGTTCGGAAGTTGATGGTGTTGTAACACGCCTTACCGACAAAGGTGCTTTTGTGCGGCTGCCCAACAGACTTGAGGGTTTCCTGCCACAACGTGAAGTTGACGAGCCACAGGAAATGCGCAACAACTTCAAGCCTGATACCGAAGTGAAGCTGGCTATTGTTGAGTTTGACGAGCAAAGCCGCAACATCACACTTAGCGAAAAAGAGTCAACCCGCCGTGATGCGGAGAAAGAACTCAAGAAAATGCAGAAGAAAAAAGAAGCCGGCGAACAGCCAACCGGTGCACTCACCCTGGGTGAGATGTCGGGTCTGGCTGATCTGAAAAGGCAGCTTGATGACAAAGGCGATCAGAACTAATTCTGAATCATCCTGTTAACAGCATTCTTTTGCTGATTTGTTGAAAAAAAGAGGAACCCGTAAGGCGTTCCTCTTTTTTTGCAAAGCACACATTTCAGAAATATCTTCTTGTCAGACATTACAGACTACAGCTCTGACTTAGAAACAAGTTAAAATGTTTATTTGCAGTCTTTGAACCAGAGCCGGTACCCAAGCCGGTAAATGTATCATTTCCGGTTTTATATTGGTCATGATTTGATTATACACCCCTATTTATAAAATATGCTCTGAAAATTCGGGGCAAAATGCAGCAAACGAAACTTTATGACATCAATACAACAGGCAGGGAGCGTTCAGGAAACCTATCGGTTAATGAAAGAACGCCTGCGTGATATGGTTCCCGAAGCGGAGCTGTACGCTAAAGCAGAAATAGCCTTTGAAATAAACCGTATCAAGAAAGAGAAAAATGCGGTAATTCTGGGTCACAATTATATGGAAGCCGCACTCTACCACAGTATCCCCGACTATGTGGGGGATTCCCTGGGGCTGAGCCGGATTGCTGCCGAATCGCAGGCAGATCGTATCGTTTTCTGTGGTGTCCGTTTTATGGCGGAAACAGCGAAGATTCTGAATCCGAACCGCATGGTATTGCTGCCTGCCAGGGTTGCAGGCTGTTCTCTCGCATCGAGCATCACAGCGGATGATGTGCGCCGTCTGAAGGCCAAATACCCCGGCGTACCGGTTGTTACCTACATCAATACTTATGCAGATGTGAAGGCCGAAACCGATATTTGCTGCACCTCAGCGAACGCTGTTCATATAGTGAATCAGCTTAATTCAGATGTCGTAATCTGCCTTCCTGATGAGTTTCTGGCAAAGAATGTTGCCCGAGAAACGGGTAAGAAGGTAATCATGCCTTCGGATGCGTTTTCCGGAAATGCCGGAAAAGACAGTATGATTGTTTGGGATGGCAAATGTGAAGTGCATGAGCAATTTACAGTTGCTGATATCGAGTCAGTGCGGCGGCAGTTTCCGGATACCGTTGTAATGGCACACCCGGAGTGCCCGCCGGAAGTCGTTGAAGCTTCGGATTACAGTGGGTCTACAACTGCGATGGTCGATTTCGTTTCAGCATCAAAAGCAAAAAGGTTTCTGTTGCTAACTGAATGCAGCATGAGTGATAACATACAGGCAGAGAACCCTGATAAAGAAATGCTGGGTTTATGCAGTGTACGCTGTCCGCATATGAATGAAATCACTCTTGAAGATACGCTGATCTGCCTTCGGGAAGATAAGTATCAGATTGAGCTTGATGAAGAAATACGAATTAAGGCGAAACGGTCGCTGGATCGTATGCTTGAAATGAGCTAATCATACAGGCATAATTAAACCGTTGTTATACAAAAAAGGCCATCAGTGATGGCCTTTTTTGTATAAACAAAATTGAAGATAGCGCTGGTATTAAAACAGATTAGCTGTCTGTGTGAGCTTCTTTATCTTCAAAAAGCATTATTTGTCTTTGAAGAAAAAGATTTTGCTGTTCACAGCATCCTTTCCGCTTTTAACCTTTTGTCCGTTTTCACGGTTAAAGGTGTACACAACATTCCTCATGGAATTTAGCTCTTTATCATTGCCGTACGTTACCTCAATAGCATCACCGCCTGGCTGAAGACTTTCAAGTGCCTCAATTAGTGGTCTGAATTTAGAGGAGCTTTTCTTACTGGTACGAATGTTAGAACGCGGAATAACTTTGATTTTCATAGTGTATTATTAATTTAAGTCCAAGGAAACATCTCTAAAATAAATGAATTCAAAAAAAAATCCAATATTTAATTATAAAGAATACCTTAGGGAACCTGTATTTTGTTTAACAGTTTATCGATCACATCTTCTGTAGTTAAGTCTTCAGCTTCTGCTTCATAACTTAAAATTATTCTGTGTCGCATTACATCCAAAACAACCGAACGGACATCATCCGGGGTAACATAGCCTCTGTGTTCTAAAAATGCATGCGCTTTAGAAGCCTGGTTCAGGTTTATTGATGCGCGTGGTGAAGCCCCGAAATTAATCATGTGTTCAAGTTCACGCACACCGTACTTCACCGGCTTGCGTGTAGCAAAAATAAGATTGATGATATATTGCTCTACTTTTTCATCAATATAAATGTCGTTTACTGTTTGGCGGGCTTCCAGAATTTTTTCGGCACTAATTACTTTTTGGAGTTCAGAAGGTTTCTGAATACCAGACATGCGGCGCATAATCTGCATTTCCTCCTGTTCAGAAGGGTAGCCTACTTTGAGCTTCATCATAAAACGGTCAATTTGGGCTTCAGGAAGCGGGTAGGTACCCTCTTGTTCCACAGGGTTTTGCGTAGCGAGAACCAGGAAGGGTTCTTCAAGCTTAAACGTTTCTTCACCAATGGTAACCTGGCGTTCCTGCATACACTCAAGCAGTGCGCTTTGTACCTTGGCAGGTGAGCGGTTGATTTCATCAGCAAGAATAATGTTGGCAAAAACGGGACCTTTCTTTACGGTGAAGTCACCGAGCTTCTGATTATAGATGAGGGTCCCGACAAGATCAGCCGGCAGCAGATCCGGCGTAAACTGAATGCGCTGAAAGCGGGTGTCGATTACTTTTGCAAGCGAAGACACCGTTAATGTTTTGGCCAGCCCCGGCACACCTTCGAGTAAAACATGCCCGTTACACAACAGCCCGATCAGTAAACGATCTATCATATACTGCTGCCCGACAACAACTTTTGCCATTTCATTTCGGATAGCTTCAATAAAAGCACTGCTTTGAGCGATCCGCTTATTTAACTCCTGAATTTGTGCTGTTTTTTCGGACATAGTTTTCTTTAGAATCGAATTAGGGGTGATTATTGAGAAGCTTTTTTTTATTTTTGGAGACTATCAGTAAAGTTTATGTTCAGGGGGAAGCTGTTGAGATATTTGCCCGCTGACCGTTACACCGCTGATTTCCCGAAACCATTAAAAAACAAGTATATGATTGATTTTAATGAGAAACCGGTGGTCAGTCAAAAGGTAGGATATTGGCGTACAAACGACAATAACAAGAATTGAGTTGAAGCCCGAATGAAATTTGGGTACCTTTACGCTCGAAAATTCACGGAATACATTCATACATGGAAACCTTCTTTTTTGTATTTGTTGCCACATTTGCACTGGGTACTGCCCTCGCAATGGTTCTAAGCAAAAACACCGTAAACAGCGCTTTATTTCTGATTCTTCACATGTTATCTGTGTCAGGTTTCTATTTGTCGCTGAACGCGCAGTTTTTGGCCGTAATTCAGATCCTGGTATATGCCGGAGCTATTATGGTGTTGTTTCTCTTTGTTATCATGGTTCTGAACATGGACGAGGATGAACAGATAGTCACAAAGGTCGATTTTAAACAGATTTTCGCCGTACTGGTAACCGTAATTGTTCTGGCGCAGCTGCTTTATATTGTGGGTAACTTCACAGGTGCATTGCCTGATTTCTCGCAGCAGGAGCTGATGGCTATCGGAACGGTTGAAGCTATCGGTGATGAAATGTTCACAACATTTCTGCTTCCCTTTGAAGCGACGGCTATACTGCTCACAGCTGCTGTTGTAGGTGCTATGCTGCTGGCTCAAAAAAATGTTAACGTTGAGGACGAAATCGAATGATAGGTCTGGAACTGTATCTCGGCGTTAGCGCCGTATTATTTGTAATCGGGGTTTTAGGCGTACTAATCCGTAAAAACGCCATTGTGGTATTCATGTGTGTTGAGCTGATGCTTAGTGCCGTAAATATCTCACTGGTAGCCTTTAGCGCTTCAATGGGCGATGTTCACGGGATGATTCTGGTGTTCTTTGTCCTTTGTGTGGCTGCAGCTGAAGCATGTGTAGGCCTGGCTATTGTAATTGCCATTTACCGCAACAACATCACAGCTGATATCAGTAAAATCAATTTGCTCCGCTGGTAGCCAAATGGCTTACATGCGGAGTTTTTTGTGCCTTTTCATTCTGGTTAGTGCTAAAATTTTAAGCTGCATTGAAAGCGGCGGTTTTATGCGAACAAAAGAATACGGGCATCAAAAACATCTTTTATACAGCATATAATTACAGACAACCACTTATTTAATTAATCCAATGGCTGAATTTGTCTGGCTAATTGTAGTAATCCCGCTAATCGGCTTTCTGATTAACGGATTGCTGGGACTAAGCTCTGAGGGATACCGAAAACAGAAAAGCGTAATTGGCTGGCTGGCCACATTTGCGGTTTTTGTGCCGTTTCTCATTGCCTTCCAGATATTCCTCGAAATGAATGCCGGTTCTGAACCAGTTGTGGTTCGGCTTTTTACCTGGATTGAAGCCGGCAGCTTCACTTCTGATATTGCCTATCGTGTGGATCAGCTTTCCATACTAATGGCACTTGTTGTTACGGGGGTAGGTACGCTCATACACATCTATTCGATGGGTTACATGAAGACCGATGAAGGTTTTTATAAATTCTTTGCCTACCTGAACCTGTTCATCTTTGCCATGCTAAACCTTGTTATGGCAAATAACCTGCTGCTGCTTTTCCTTGGCTGGGAAGGCGTAGGCGTATGTTCCTACCTGCTGATCGGCTTCTGGTACAAGGATATGGAAAAAGCGACGGCAGCCAACAAGGCATTTATCTACAACCGTGTGGGCGACTTCGCCTTTCTGGTAGCCATGTTCCTGGTTTTCAGAACGGTTGGCAGCCTCGATTTTGATGTGATTTTCAGTAATCTGCACCTTTTCAACGGGGATATCGCTTTCTGGGTAGCTGTGCTGATGTTTATAGGTGCTACCGGTAAGAGCGCACAGATTCCGCTGTTTGTATGGCTGCCAGACGCTATGGCAGGGCCGACGCCGGTTTCCGCTCTTATCCATGCCGCTACGATGGTTACATCAGGTATATATCTTATTACCCGGTTCTCAGGCCTTTATATGACTTCCCCTGAAGCTATGCTGCTTGTAGCTGTTATCGGTGGTCTTACCGCTATTGTTGCTGCAACCATTGCACTCACGCAGTATGATATTAAAAAGGTACTGGCATACTCAACAGTCTCGCAGCTCGGGTTTATGTTTCTTGCCCTTGGTTCCGGCGGTTTTGTGGCAGCCATGTTCCACGTTGTAACTCACGCCTTCTTCAAGGCCTGCTTGTTCCTCGGTTCCGGTTCTGTTATTCACGCAATGCATCACGTTGAACACGAGCTCGAACATGAAGGCAAGCACGTACATTTCGACCCGCAGGATATGCGCAATATGGGCGGTCTTAAAGAATATATGCCTTCAACCTATAAAACCTTTTTGATCTCAACATTTGCGATTGCAGGTATCCCGGTTTTTTCAGGCTTTTTCTCTAAAGATGAGATTCTTGCCTATCTCTTTAATGCCGGTTTGGGCGAATTCGGTGCTGTATATTATGCTCTTTGGGGCCTTGCAGTACTGACTGCTTTTCTTACCGCATTCTATATGTTCCGGCTTACACTTACGACCTTCCACGGCACCTTCAAACTTCCCGGCAAATTTAAGGGAGCAGAAAATGCAGCCAAATACCTGCATGAAAGCCCTGCAAGCATGACAGCTCCGCTATGGATTCTTGCGGCACTTGCTTTGGTTGGCGGTTTTATGGGTGTACCTGAATTTTTCGTCACTACGTTCACAAGTACAGATGCAACTGTGAACTGGCTTTACGCATGGCTGAGCGGTGTTACGGTGAGGGCGGCCATTATACTGCCCTACGGCGTAAAGTGGACGCTGGTAGCAATAGCCATTGTTGTAGCCGTTGGCGCCACTATTTTAGCTTACAGGATGTATGATAACGATAAGGGAGAGGCTACTGATGCGGCCATCCGTGAGCGTTTCGGCTCCCTTTACGCCACATGGGAAGATAAATACAAATTCGATGAGGCTTACGAAGCAATGATTATCCGCCCGGGTAACAGGCTTGCTGATCGGGTACTTGCTGTATTTGATGTCAAAATCCTGGACGGTTTTGTAAATGCGATTGGCAGTATAGTACAGTTCTTCGGCAGTCTTCTGCGCTTCGTTCAAACAGGTGTAATTAACACCTACGCCATCGCATTTGTGGTAGGGGTAATACTCATTATCGGATTGTTAATCTTTTAGGAAGCCGCTTACTCATGGAAACTCTATTAAATTTAACTATCTATTTACCGCTGCTGGGTGTGCTCGCCATCCTGTTTGCGAAAAGTGATGAGTTGGTGAAATGGATCGCTCTTGTCTTCACCACACTTACCTTTGCAATTTCCCTGCCGCTAATTTTTAATTTTGATGTTGCAGCTTCTGATGCTGCTCAATATGTAACTGAATCCGGAAACCTGGTTTTCGGGCTGGACATCAAATATATAGTTGGTCTTGACGGGCTGAGCCTGCTGCTCTTTATGTTAACCACTTTCTTCGGTCCGATTGTGGTACTCTCATCATGGACCTCCGTGAAAAAGCACGTACCCGGTTTTTTTGCCATGCTGCTTATTTTGCAAACCGGTTCACTTGGTGTGTTTGCCGCACTCGACCTGGTCGTTTTCTACGTATTTTTTGAGCTGACCCTGATCCCCATGTATTTCCTTATTGGTATTTGGGGAGGGAAAGGCCGGATTCATGCAACCATCAAATTCTTTCTGTACACATTGGTCGGCTCGCTGATTATGCTTGTTGCTCTGGTTTACGTCGGGTACCATGCCGGCAATGCCATCAACGACGGCATTTTTATTACCGACTGGCGCGTGCTCTCAGGCATGGAATATCAGATTGGTTTGGTAGAGCAAACCTGGCTGTTCCTTGCTTTCGCACTGGCATTCTTCATTAAGGTGCCGCTGTTTCCGTTCCACACATGGCTGCCTTATGCACACACTGAGGCACCCACAGCAGGTTCGGTCGTTCTTGCAGCCATTATGCTTAAAATGGGAACCTACGGACTCATCCGTTTTTGTCTGCCGCTTTTCCCCAATGCTATGCTGGAGTTTGCACCCGCAATTGCATTCCTTGCCGTAATTGGTATTGTTTATGGGGCATTTGTAGCGATGGTTCAGAAGGATGTGAAAAAGCTCGTAGCTTATTCCTCTGTAAGTCACCTGGGCTTTGTGGTGCTGGGGCTATTTGCCCTCAATACCATTGGTGTACAAGGCGCCATCATACAAATGATTAACCACGGCCTTTCAACGGGCGCGTTATTCCTGATTGTAGGAATGATTTATGACCGACGCCACTCGCGTCAGATTGAAGATTTTGGGGGTATTACCAGCATTATGCCTGTATTCGCAGTTATGTTTATGCTTGCTACTTTTGCCAGCATCGGACTGCCGGGACTCAACGGTTTTGTCGGGGAGTTTCTGATTCTGATGGGAGCCTTCAACTCTGAATCAATCGGCAGTATCTGGTTTGCAATTGTAGCAACAACAGGAGTTATTCTCGCGGCCATCTACATGCTTTGGATGTTCCGCAGGGTAATGTTTGGCCCTGTGCTGAAAGAAGAAAACAAAAAGCTGGTTGATCTTAACGCCCGTGAAATAGGTTTGCTCATACCTGTGATGTTTTTCATCATCTGGATAGGTATTCGCCCAACTCACTTCACGCAGTACTCTGAGCATCAGGTAAACGTACTGCTTGAGCAGGCCGAACAAAAACGCGCCGCCATCATGGAAGCCTCACATGCGGCTGATATGCCGGCATGGGCACAACGGCTTTATGATATAACCCCGAATTACGCAGAATTTAATCAGGAGAAAACCAACCCATGAGTACTACCGCACTTACCGAAAAAGAAATCAATGAAGCCCTCGAAGAACTTGAAGGTTGGGAATTTGAAGATAATGCCATCACTGTAAGCTATCAGTTTGCCAGCTTTCGTGACGCAGTCTCATTTATTGTGCGCATTAGTTTTGAAGCCGAAGACCTTGGCCATCATCCTGAGATCTACAATGTGTACAACAACGTGGAAATCAGGCTTACAACACACGATGCCGACGGTCAGGTTACCCGGAAAGATCTGGAACTTGCCAAACGTATCGATAATCTCGAAATGTAAGAATTAATGGAAATCATTAACGATTTACTACTCTTTCTTCCCGCTACCATAGTAGCAATCGGGGGGCTAACAGTAATGATGCTTGACGGGTACAAAGCCCGCTCAAGAACCATTTATACCACAACAATGGTTTTCCTGGGAATTGCCCTGGGTGTTGCCTCCTGGGATCTGCTGATGCAGGCACCAGAGCTTATTTTCAGCGATATGGCCGGTGCCGGCGGAACAGCTGCTTTTGGAACTTTTATTGTCGTTTTTGGAACCTTTTTTACGGTTATTCTTACGCATGATTACCTCATAGGGGTGAAGCATAACTTCCCTCAAGTGTATCCGCTGTTGATGTTCTGTACTTTCGGGATGATTGTGCTGGCAACTGCAAATGATCTGGTCACCGTTTTTGTGGGTCTGGAAACAATGTCTGTGTGTTTGTACGCACTTGCGGGTATAATCCGGGATAAGCGTCTTGGCGTGGAATCAGCCCTGAAATATTTTGTAATGGGTGCCTTTTCTACAGGTTTCTTCCTGTATGGCATCACCCTGCTTTACGGAGCAACAGGTTCTACTTCTTTGCCTGAAATTGGTGCTTACACCGATGGGGGCCTTATCTACTGGGGCGGGGTATCCTTACTGCTTGTAGCATTTATGTTCAAAGTTTCGGCAGTGCCCTTTCACATGTGGACACCCGATGTTTACACCGGCTCGCCAACAACCATTACTGCGTATATGTCAACGGCCGGAAAAACAGCCTCATTCGTTGCGCTTGTTCTGATCCTCGATCGTGCAATGCCGTTTATTGCAACTGAACTTACAGCAACATTCAGCATCATTGCATTGCTAACGATGATTCTCGGTAATGCAGTAGCAATGGTTCAGGATAATGTGAAGCGTATGCTGGCCTATTCAAGTATTGCACACGTTGGCTACTTGTTTGTCGGGCTTGCTGCAGGAAGTGTTGCCGGCTACAGTGCGGTTCTTTTCTACCTGCTTGCCTACACATTTATGAATGTGGGCGCTTTCGGAGTTGTGGCTTACTACGAGAAAAATCACGATGTGCACTTCAATAATGTGGAAAGTTATGCCGGCCTTGGTTATCAGCGGCCTATAATGGGAGTGCTGCTGAGTATCTTCCTGTTTTCACTGGCTGGTATCCCGATTTCTGCCGGATTTAATGCCAAATACCTTGTTTTTTCAGCCGGTATTGAAGCAGGGCTGGTATCCCTCGTAGTTGTCGGGGTTCTCGCGAGTGCCGCAAGTGCCTACTATTATCTGCGGGTGATGGTTTATCTGTACTTCCGTGAAGGTAAAGAAAGTGTTTCACTCATTGAACCCAAGAAAGTCTATTCTTTTTCTCTGGTGTTTCTTGCACTGCTTACCCTTTATTTCGGAGTTGTTCCCGGCGGTGTTACCGAGATGATTTACGGATACTTTTCAGACAGCATGCTCACAGCAACAGCCCCCTGATTTTTAATTAATTGATACGCACTTATGGAAATTAAAGCCATAAGTGCGTATATTGTAAATCTGCCTGCCACAGGAAAGTCCTGTGGCTGTTTTTTTATAAACACCCGAAGGTAATCATGAAAACAAATTATTATGAGCACCTCTTTGTCGTAAATGCGGTTATTGACGACGAAGACATTAAGGCTACCGTTGCCAAGTATGTGAACATGCTTAAGGAAAACGGCTGCGAGATTGAAGAAGTAAACGAATGGGGTATTCAGCGCCTCGCCTACGAAATCGACGGTAAGCGCAGCGGATACTATGTAAACCTGTATTTCACCGGTCCCGGTGAGTTTATTGAGAAGCTTGAACGGATGGAGCGCATTGATGATAACATCATACGTTTTATCACGATTAAGTACGATAATAAAATGAAGCGGCACAGAGAGCTTCAGAAAAAAGGCGCCGTTCCGGAAGTGTTTCCGGAAGTTGAAGACGAAACCGAAGGCGGTTCTGACGACTAAGCCTCATATTATTCATCATAAACCATACAGGATTCATGCTTAAAAATCCGCAACACCCCAAAAAAGGAAACCTTCGCACCAAAGAGTGCAAGTTTACCAAGTCCGGTATCGAATATATCGATTACAAAGATATAGCACTGCTCGAGCGTTTTGTTAACGATCAGGGTAAAATTCTGCCCCGCCGTGTTACCGGCACAAGTGCCAAATTCCAGCGGCAGCTCTCCCGTGCCATCAAACGTGCACGCCAAATGGCACTGATGCCGTTCGTAGCTGAAAATCTCCGATAATCCGAACCGTTTAACTTTCGTATCATGAAACTGATTCTGAAACAAGATGTAGAAAAATTAGGAGCAGCCGGTGAGATTGTAACGGTTAAGGATGGTTACGGTCGCAACTATCTCGTTCCTCAGGGCTACGCTGTTCTTGCAACTCCGGGCGCTATACGCTCTGTACAGGAAGAAGCTCGTCAAAAAGCCCGTAAAGCCGACGCTACCAAAGTTCAGGCTGAAGAGGTTGCACGTCAGATTGCTGAAACCTCCCTCACCATTTCGGTTACCGCCGGCGAAGACGGAAAAATCTTCGGTACGGTTACCAACCAAATGCTTGGCGATGCGCTCACAGAGAAAGGCTTCAATATTGACCGCCGTAAAATTACCATCGATTCTGATGTTAAAAACCTCGGTGAGTTTACCGCTACAATCGACCTTCACACCGAAGTTAAGGCTACCCTTAAGTTTTGGGTTGTTAAGGAAGATTAAGGCGCAACAAACAGCTGTTTTATCGTTTTTTTAAAGGATACAGGCCACGTGCTTGTATCCTTTTTTTATTTTGAGTCATCCAGTCCTCTTTTTGCCCATTCATCAGCCGCCGGGTTCTGTTTGAAACCTTCAGCACATACATACAGCCGGATTCGTCGTTGCCTCTCAGGCTTGCACGGCTTGTTTACCGGTTTGTTGATCATTGGAACTATGTTTTTTGGGGCAGGGGTAGTGGAAACGGTTACGGCACAAACACAAGGCGTAACACCACAGAAGCTCCCGGTTTTGGTTCGTGAAGTGTTGGTTGAACGCGATGCCATTCCGCTTACTTTCTTTCTTGACAGCTGGGTTCTGCCCGAAAGCGTTACCCTGCTCAGCGCTGACGGCACCCCTGCTGATACAACCACATGGCGGTTTATACCAACAAGCGGTGAAATCGAAATATCCGAATATTTTTTACAGAACAATGAATTATCGGCAAAAATATCGATTTCCTACAGCAGATTGCCGGTCTCACTGAGAATGAGCTATTTCAGAAGAATGCTCAGGCCGCTTGCTGAATCAGACACCCATACTGATTCAGCAAACGGCCTGGAAAACCAGGACATATCTGGTTTACTGGTATCCGGCAGACGTGAAACGCAGCCTGATCTATTCGGTCCGGGCCGGCTCAACCGAAGCGGAAGCATCACCCGGGGCATTACCGTAGGAACCAATCAGGATGCATCTCTTGAAAGCGGGCTGCGATTTGAGTTCAGCGGTAATATTACCGACGATCTTGAGCTTACCGCCATCCTCACTGATCAAAGTACGCCAATTCAGCCCGACGGAAGCACGCAGAACCTTCGGGAGTTTGATCAGGTGCTCATCCGCCTGCAGCATGAGCGGGCTTCAGTGCAGCTGGGTGATGTAGATGTAAGCCTGCGCAACAGTGTGTTTGCTCAGATTGAACGCCGGCTGCAGGGGCTGGAAACCCGCGTCTCTGCCGGCGATTGGGGTGATTGGCAGGCGAGTGCATCGGTGGTAAGAGGGCGTTTCAGAACCATGAGCTTTTCCGGTAGAGAAGGGGTTCAGGGGCCGTACCGCCTCACCGGTTCGCAGGGAGAACAGTTCATTATCGTACTCGCCGGAACTGAGCGGGTATATCTTAACGGTGAGCTGCTCAGCAGAGGAGAAGAAAACGACTACATCATCGACTACGGTTTGGGTGAAATAGAATTCACACGGCGCCGGATAATTTCGGGAAACCACCGTCTTGTTGTTGATTTTCAGTACGTAACGCAAGAATATAACCGGACTTTGCTCACCGCTGAAAGTGAATTCAAACAGCTGTATGGGGGCAGGCTTTCGGTTGGTGCAACCTTCATTCAGGAATCAGACAGCCGGGAACTGAATGCCGAATTTGGTTTAACGGATGAGGAAATCCGAATTTTGGAACAGGCGGGGAGGAATGTAGAAAATGCAGTTATATCGGGTGCTGATTCCGTCGGGTTTCGGCTAAACCCCGATTTCATCCCCTACGCAAGAGTTGATACGGTTCAGGCAGGCATCACTTATACGGTCTTCAGGGCCGCACCGGGCGATCCTGCGGGTGTGTGGCGGGTCCGTTTTAGCAGAGTGGGAGACGGGCTCGGTTCTTACCGGCGAACGGGCACTAATCTGAACGGTATCGTTTACGAATGGGCTGGCCCCGGCCTCGGTTCTTATGAGCCGTTCAGGCGGATTCCTGCACCGCAGCAGCAGCGTATGCTGGCTCTTCGAAGCCGGTTTGGCCTATCGGAATCAGTTGAATTGTACGGCGAAACGGCTTTTAGCGAGCTTGACGTAAATCGCTTCGCAGCTGATGACACTCGTACGCAGGCTGCTGCCTGGCAGGCGGGGATAGATTTCCTGCCGACACAAACCCGCATTGGGCGTGTGAAAGGAACCGTTCGGTACCGGAACACACCACAACAATTCGTCTTTTTTGACCGCACGAGAGAGGCGGAATTCGACCGCATCTGGAATATTCCGACAGGTACTGAAACCGGTGAGCAGCTGGCTGAAAGCGAAATATCAGTTGATTTCACCGGCTTTTCCTCGCTAACTGCCGGCCTTGGCAACCTTGAGCGCAGCGACGTGAACAGTACCCGCGGATTTCTTCGGCTTAACCTTGCGGAACCCGGCGGATTAAACTGGATGCAGCGGGCTGATGCGGTACGCTCATCATATGGCAAGGATGACATCAGAAGCAGCTGGCTACGGCAGAGCGGACGTTTCAGCTATACAGTAAGTTCCGGCGGCACTACCCTCACCCCACGCCTTGAAAGTGAGGCTGAGCTTCGCACACAACGTTCAGCAAGCTCAGATTCACTGCTTGCGGGTTCGTTTCGTTTTGCCGAAATCACCCCAGGATTACAATCGGTTTGGGGAAACGGTCTGAGTACCGATATTTCAGCCGGTTATCGTGCCGATGAAGAAGGCAGGCAGGGCAGTTTCGCCGCTGAATCACAAACCTTTACCGGGCAAATACGAACACAGTACGATCCCGTTAACCGGCTACAGCTGAGTGCAGGTCTTTTGTACCAACGGCGGGTACAGGCCGATAACCCGGAGCTTGAAACCGCCGGATTTATCTCAAGTGCAGTACTGTTTAATGCAGGAGCTGATTACCGCACTGCTGAACCCTGGTTTCAGCTGCAATGGCAGTATGAGGGCGGAACGGAGAGCAGGCCCTTGCTTCAGGAAACCTATATAGAGGTTGGGCCTGAACTTGGAAACTATGTTTGGGTTGATCTCAACGGAGACGGAGTGCGGCAGATTGACGAGTTCTTTCCGGCCGTAAACCCGGATGAAGGTACCTTCCTGAGATTATTTATACCCGGTGATGAGCTCATTCCTGTGGTGAGCGTCAATACCCGCCTGCGAACCAGAATTGAACCGGGTGCACTGCTGCCGGGAAGCTGGTGGGAAGAGCTTGCACTAAACACGCTGATTGAAATAAGGGAGCAAAACGAAGGCAGTGGTACAGCAGAGATCCTGCTGCTGCAGCTCGGTTCTTTTCTTGATGACAAAAACACGGTGGAAGGGCGCCTGCTTTGGCAGCAGGAGCTACAACTTTTTCGCCGGAACAGAGCTGTTGATCTGCGTCTGCGCTTTACAGGCGTCGATACCAAAAACAGGCGAACCGGAGGGCTTGAAACCACTTTAAACCGAACATTTTCGACAGATGCTTCATACCGGGTATCCCGTGCTGTACAACTCGGATCAGAATTTAGGTATGAAAAAAGAGATTTAAAAAGCGAGCGGTTCAGCAGCCGTGCGTATCAGATCAGAGGTGTGGAAGCGGCTCCTTTTTTGAGGTACACCTTCAGTCGCTCGCTGCAGGCAACAGGGGGGTACGGCTTCGGGCGAAAGCAGGATTTGCTGCCGGCAGAACCTGTTCGCCTTTTTCAGCACCGCGCTTATACCGATTTGCGTTGGTTTGCCGGTTCATCGCTGCAAACCACAGCACGCGCAGAATGGCGTTCGAACACCCTCAGAGGGCAAACAAGCAGTCTCGGAAGTTTCGAATTAACAGATGGTGCGGGAACGGGATCTACCTGGCAATGGTCGGTGAAGGGCACCTACCGGATAAATCAGTATTTAAGGGCGAATATAAGTTATAACGGGCGAACTGTGCAGCAGCAACAGGCTATACAGACGCTGAGGGTGAGCGTGAGCGCCGTATTCTGAGAATACAAAAAAAACATGCCGGCCATAGCCGCAGTGATTAAACAGCTGAAAAAGCAAAACGTTATTCAAAGAAATAAGCCCGTCTAAACGGGGTAATTCCGAAAGCTGCCAAGAAATAACTGTTATGTGGTGATTTAGCAGTGTTGCCGGTTGATAAACTACAGCGTTAGCCCTATTTTAAACGTGCTAAGTCTCAATGTGTGCATTATTTTGGAATGTAGCTTTGACATTTAAGCATAAATAATCTATAATTTCGCCAACTCAACGCTTAATAATCAACTTAGAATAAACCGGAGTTTTGTAATATGACCTTCTCCTTTAGTGTTATCCTCATGCAGGTTTCCGCTGATCTGCAATCAGAGGGCGCTTTCAGCCAGTTAGTTAGGTATTTCAATGAGGGGGGGCTTTTTATGTGGCCCGTACTCATCTGTGTAATCCTTGGTTTGGCTATTTTCCTTGAAAGACTCGTTACCCTTAACCGTGCTGACATTAATACCAGACAATTCATTCTGGATGTAAAGGAAGCTCTTGACAGTGGCGGAATCCCTGCAGCTCAGGAACTTTGTGCAAGTACAAGAGGGCCGGTTGCTTCCGTATTTAATGCGGGTTTGCTACGTGCCGACGAAGGTTTTGAAGCCGCCGAGAAAGCTATCATTTCTTATGGCTCTATCGAGATGAGCTTCCTTGAAAGAGGTCTCGTTTGGTTGTCGCTGTTTATCGCACTCGCACCTATGATCGGATTTACCGGTACAGTTATTGGTATGGTTGAAGCCTTCGATGCTATCGAAAGCGCTGGTGATATCTCCCCGAGTATTGTAGCCGGTGGTATCAAAACCGCTCTTCTTACAACACTTGCCGGTCTGATTGGTGCAATTATCCTTCAGGTAGGATACAACTATTGTGTATCCAAAATCGACCGTTTGGTTGTTGAAATGGAAGAAAGCTCAATTGTACTGATTGATTCAATTTCTGCCATGGAGAAAGGCAAATCCGTTAGCGGTGGTGATTCAACCAACGGATAAAAAGAATTTTTAAGCGTAAAGAAGCCGGGCCGACACCCCGGCTTCTTCCTTAAAAATCTAATTTGTCAAATGGCGTAAGCTTCTTTCCACTTTATCCAACAACTGACTTATGGAAGCATTTTCTCAAATTGCACTCATTTTTACAATCGGTCTGCTCGGTATTTCTATTCTTGGAATCACCGTTTTTGGCCTTAAGAACATTTTTTCACAAAAGCATAAGCTCTCAGCTATTGTATTTTTCTTCATACCGGTAATCATTTTTGCGATAGCCTACCTTGTTACCGGTTTTGTAGGAATTGCAGCAATCAACACGCTGCTTGCAATGATAGCGCTGATGTTTTTGGGTATTCTTGTTTCAGGTTCCCGCAGTCTGATTTCCAACTTTTAATCCAGAAGGACCCCTCCTATGTTTAAAAAGAAAAGAGGCAGAGAAGGAGCTGAAATCCCATCTTCTTCCCTTGCCGATATTGCCTTTCTTTTGCTGGTGTTCTTCCTCGTAGTTACAACTATCGATGTGGATACCGGTATTGGTCTGGTTTTACCGCCGCCTCCGGATCCGGAGCAGCCGCCACCAGAAGTACGGGAGCGGAATATGCTTAAAATTCTGATGAACGCTCAGGGTGGTATTCTTATCAATGAAGAGCGTGCTAACCTCCGCGATGTTCAGGAAAGGGTTATCCGTTTCGTTACTAACCGTGGTGTTGATCCTAACCTTTCTGACTCTCCTCAGCAGGCTGTTGTATCCATCAAAACAGACCGGCAGACCGAGTACGAACGCTACATTGAAATGCTTGATGAAGTTCGTGGTGCTTACCGCATTATCTGGGATCAGGAAGCAAGATCGAGAGGTTTTCGCGATTACGCTCATTATCGTACGGTAGAAGGTGAGCCCAACCCTGTTCGGCGTGAGTTTCCGATGAACATTTCGCTGGCTGAACCCGATCCGGGTAGTTAATCTCTAAACTTATAAAGTACTATGTCACATTTTAAAAAGAAGCAAGCAAGTACAAGTCAGGAGATTCCTACTACATCCATGCCGGATATTATCTTCATCCTCCTGATTTTCTTCATGGTTGTTACTGTACTTCGCGAAGTAGAACTTCTCGTACGTCAGGATCTCACCCGTGCAGAAAACATTGAACGAATCGAAGAGAAGCGTCTTGTCAGTTATATTTACGTAGGGCCGCTAATTCTTCCCGGAGGCCAGTACGGCGACACAAGAATCCAGGTTGATGATGCCCTTGTGGATCCAAATGACCTCACCGCAATACAAAACGTGATGCGTCAGCGCAGAACCGATGAGCCCCGCCTTATTGTTTCGCTGCGGGTCGATTACGAGTCTGAAATGGGAATCGTGAGCGATATTAAGCAGCAGCTTAGGTTTGCTGATGCGCTTCGTATTAACTATTCTACCAGAAGGGCTGAAGGCGCTGTGGAGATGTAGGTTTTACAGCACTATCAGCTTTTTCTCAACTTGCTTTTCCGTGAAAGGCTGCTCATTACCTGAGCAGCCTTTTGCGTTATATAGCTTTCTTGCACAATTAATTATTTCAGTTACCGCTTAATGAGTAATACTGCCGCTTCATTTACCCCTATAGAAAAGCTCGGTCGAAAAGGTCTGATCGAAAAAATTGCCGCTGAGTTCGGCAGGCATGGTGAAGGCCTTGTTTTTGGCATTGGTGATGATGCCGCCGTACTTGATACCAAATCAGGCGGGCATCCGCTTATCAGTTCTGAAATTTACTCAGAAGGGGTGGATTTCGATCTTACATACACACCCTGGAACCATCTCGGTTTTAAAGTGATATCGATGGCAGTTTCTGATATTTTTGCGATGAACGGCAAACCAGAGTTCATTTTCCTGAACTTATCTCTAACCAATAAGATTTCAGTTGAGATGCTCACCCTTTTCTATCAGGGCGTTGCTCACGCTTGCAGTACATACAATGTGCGGTTGGCCGGCGGTGATTTCGGTGCATCGCATCATACCTGCTCAGTAGCGGTTACTGTGTACGGAACTGCCGGGGTGCCGGTTTACCGTTCGGGTGCAAGGCCTGGTGATGCCATCTGCGTTACCGGTGATCTGGGTGCTGCAAGCTGTGGCCTTATGATTTTGCTGCGTGAAAAAAGACATTTCGAAACCGCTGAACAAACCGTTTTTGAACCCGATCTGAGCCCGTTTGAATATGTGGTTCGAAAACAGCTGGTTCCTGAAGCACGCTTCGATTGTATAGAATCATTCAGAGCTTCTGAGATTGTTCCCTCGTCGATGTCGGATATCTCAAAAAGCCTGGTGAGTACCCTGCTTGAAATGATGGATAGTTCGAAATGCGGCTGTAAAATTTTTGAGGCAGCGCTGCCTGTCCATCCTGAAACCAGAAACACAGCAGATGAACTCGAGAAGGATATCGATACCTTTGTTTTATACGGTGGGGAGGATTTTGAGCTTTTATTCACCCTTCCGGAGAGTCAGGTCAAAACTTTTGCAGACCGTTTCAGGGATTTCGTGGTTATCGGAAAGGTTGAGCCTAAAGAACACGGCATCAAAATGCTAACCGCTGAAGGCCACCTGATGACACTAAGCTGACCGCTTGCCTAAGGAATGCAGACCAAAACGGAACTGTTCAGTATGGATGCTTTATGTTTTTTGCTCAAATGCACTATTCATGAAACAGGGGCGTTGGCAGAGCGCTGTTAAAAAGAATTTGGTACAGGTATTTCCTATATTTAAAGGCTGTACATCAAACCCCGCTCAAGACCGTTTGGTGAGCCAACAAAAACACCCGATTTTGTATATATCCCGCTTTATTTAAGCGACAAATTATTTTTTTATTCAATCCAAAGAATGGCAGATCAAAACTCAAAAACACCAAAACAGGCAGACGATAAAAAGCCGAAAACCCCAAGGTTTCCGATTTGGATCTATGTAGCAATTCTGGTAGGTCTTATCATTATCCAGATTTTTGCTTTTTCTCAGGATTCTTCCTCCCGAATTGACTACAGTGAGTTTCTAAACCATGTTCAGCAAGGCTGGGTAGAAAAGGTCACGATTGTGAACGGGGTCAAAATCGAGGGGCTTTACCGGCAGTCAGCTGTCGATGCCGGGCATGTTGGCCGTCAGCCTGAAGAAAGCAATCAGCGATGGGCATCTTCAGCTCAGGAAACGGGTAACAAGTTTACAGCAACGATCATACAGGGTGATGAAATCCGTGAAATCAGGGCGTTGCTTGATGAACACAATGTAGCCTATGATGCAAGGATTGATGAAAACTGGTTCGGAAGTTTGTTTATCTGGCTCATTCCCATCGCACTCATTATTATTTTCTGGATTTTTATTTTCAAACGGATGAACCCCGGTCAGCAGGTGCTGAATATCGGCAAGAATAAGGCGGCACTTTACGATAAACAAAGTGAGAATAAAGTTACTTTTAAAGATGTAGCCGGCCTTGAAGAAGCTAAAGAGGAAGTGGAAGAAGTGGTGGAATTTCTGCGTAATCCGGAGAAATTTTCAACTCTTGGAGGTAATATTCCAAAGGGCGTGCTGCTTGTAGGCCCTCCGGGTACAGGTAAAACCCTTATGGCAAAAGCAACTGCCGGCGAAGCTGATGTTCCGTTTTTCAGCCTCAGCGGTTCAGATTTCGTGGAAATGTTCGTGGGGGTTGGTGCCGCCCGTGTGCGTGATCTTTTCAAGCAGGCAAAAGAAAAAGCACCTTGTATTATTTTTATTGATGAAATTGATGCCATCGGTCGCAGTCGTGGTAAAAATGCCATGGCTGCCTCCAACGATGAGCGTGAAAACACGCTTAATCAGCTGCTTTCAGAGATGGATGGCTTCAATACCGAAAAGGGCGTCATTATTATGGCTGCTACAAACCGGGCTGATATTCTCGATTCTGCGCTGCTTCGCCCCGGGCGTTTCGACCGTCAGATTCTGATCGACCGGCCCGACCTTAAAGGCCGCGAAGCAGTTCTGAAAGTTCACCTAAAAAAAATAAAAGTCGGCACCGATATCGATCCTAATATGCTGGCTTCTCAAACACCGGGCTTTGCTGGTGCCGAGCTGGCCAACATGTGTAACGAAGCAGCCCTGCTTGCTGCCCGCCGTAACAAGGATCAGGTTGAAATGGTTGATTTTCAGGATGCCATCGAGCGCGTTGTTGCTGGTCTGGAAAAGAAAAACAAGATCATCAGCCCGCGTGAGCGCCGCATTGTTGCGTATCATGAAGCGGGCCATGCTATTATTGGCTGGTATCTGGAGCATACCGACCCCGTTCTTAAAGTTTCCATTGTGCCGCGCGGACTTGCGGCTTTAGGGTACACGCTGCAAACCCCCACGGAAGATCGCTTTCTTATGACGACAGAGGAGCTTAACGACCGGATTTGTGCATTGCTTGCGGGCCGTGCTGCCGAGGAAATTGAGTTCGGCCGCATCTCGACCGGTGCGCAAAACGACCTTGAGCGCGTTACAAAGATGGCCCTCTCTATGGTTACTGTTTACGGGATGAGTAATAAAATCGGTAATATCTCCTACTACGATTCTCAGAACGAAGGAGGGATGTTCGGTTTCAACAAGAGATACAGTGAATCGACTGCTCAGCTAATCGATAATGAAGTTTCCCGTATAATTGCGGAATGCTATCAGCGAACCATAAACATGCTTCGTGAACACCGCGAAATGCTCACCCACATGGCCGAAACCCTTCTTGAAAAAGAAATTCTCGGAGCAAAAGATCTTGTTGAAATGCTCGGTGACCGGCCTTCCGGTAACTACCCGCTCAAGTATAAAGATCTGTTCAGCACGGCTGATAAAAAACCCAAGGTAAATGGCGCTGATGAAACCGCAAAGACAGATGCTCATGCCGATGCGGTAAAATCTGAGCCGGCCCCTGCAGCATCAGATGAATTAAGTGGAACCACAACTGAAGAAAGCGAAGCCTCTGTGAAAGCTGACTCAGCTTCTGATGCTCAGTTAGCAAATGGAAAAGGAAACAGTGAGCGAGCCGCCGCAGAAGCCGAAGGGTCTGCGAAAGAGGATAAACAGTAAAACCGGCAGCTGTTTACTACCAAATTGAAACACACGGCCTGATTTACGCAAGTAAGTCAGGCCGTTTTTTTGATTGGGAAAATCCTCTGAATTTTGGTTTTGATTCCCTTATTATAAACTTCTTAGATAAGTAACACTTGCGGATACTAACCCAAATCATTTCACCAATTTATATAAAAATGTTCAAACTATCTTTTTCCAGCCTTATCGCTGCTGCTCTGCTTGCAACAGCTCTGCTAACTGCCTGCGGTTCTGAATCAGAGCCGGCCGAAGCCGAAGTTGTTTCAGCCTACGATTTGTTTATGGATAACCTGCGGGCTGAGTGCGGAAACGCCTATGCCGGGAGTCTTACCCTTGAACCCGAAGGTGATACCATGCTGGACGGCCGCGAGCGGCTTCTGGTGCATTTCAGGGAGTGCGAGGAAGATGTAATTCGCGTACCGTTTCATATTGAGAAGCTCGACGGCGAATGGGACCGCTCCCGCACCTGGATCTTCACCCGCACGGAAGAAGGCATCGACCTGCGGCACGATCACCGCAAGCCCGACGGCAGCGATGATTCATTTACCATGTACGGCGGCCCAACACACGGTGCTGCCGATCCGAATCAGATGGAGTTTATCTCTCATGAGCGTACCGAAGAAACCGGTATTTACCGCGGGTGGCGCATCATAATTGAGCCGGGTGTGCGCTATGTGTACGGCACACACCGAGGCGGTGAATGGTCATGGAGAGTTGATTTCGACCTCACTCAAGCTGTTGACGCCCCGCCAGCACCCTGGGGACATGAGTGAAAATGGTTGATCAGGCCAAAAATCTGAATCACGGCCGGAAAAACATCACCCGAAAATAAAACAAAGCCGCCCGGCCAGCACACTGTTGCGGGTCGGGCGGCTTTGTTTTAGATAATTTCGAATAACGCGGCAGGGCCAAAAAAGACCTGAGGAGATGTTGTGTTCGGCCTACTTTTGGCCTGGTGCTTTAAACCGGTTTACGCTTTCAGGCCTTAGTTTACGGTGTTTGGTGCTGCGGCCGCCTACCCGCTTTCGCCACATTTTGAAACTCGACGGCTTCATGTGGCTGCGCATGAGGGCCCGGACTTCATTTTCTTTGAGCCCGAACTGAAACTCAATGGCTTCAAACGGGGTGCGGTCTTCCCAGGCCATTTCAATGATGCGGGAAATGTCGCCTTCGGTAAATTCAATTGTGTTTTTCATGATCGTGTAACCGGCGGAATGACTCTGCCCGTTCACAGGAAGCTGATTTGCAGCTCTTAAAGCAGGTCTGCAACCTGTCAATCTGTGTTTGGTCGGAACATTTGAGAGGTCGCTTCTGTTATGCCGGCAGAACTAAACATCACAAATAAATCCTTTTTATGAAAGACCTGATAGTATTGATTGTGGGCGGATCCGGCGGTGTTGGCGCTTCAACTGCTAAACTGTTTGCCAAGGCCGGAGCAAAGATTATTCTTGCGGCACGCAACCGAACCAAAGCTGAAGAAGTTGCCCTTGAAATCAATAACGGCGGGGGAGATGCCTACGTAACCGACGTGGATGTAACCGATTCAACCTCCGTTTTTAAGATGACTGATGACGTAATCAAAGAATTTGGCAAAATTGATATTCTCATCAATGCCTTCGGCATGGGCATCATACAGCCGCTGCTTGATGTTGATCCGCGCAAGGCCAAAGAAGTATTCGATGTGAATGTGTACGGCACCTTCCTTGTAACTCAGTCGGTGCTCAGGCACATGGCAACGGCCAAAAGCGGTAAGGTAGTGATGTTCCCCGGTATTCTGGGTAAAGCGGTGATGAAGGGCTCCTCTGTGTACTCGGCCAGCAAGTTTGCCGTAACCGGTATGACCAAAGCTCTGGTTGATGAACACCGCCGTTCTAACGTAAGATTTACCCTGATGTATCTGGGCGGGATCGATACCGGTTTCTGGGATAGCGACCTCATCGATATGCGCGTACAGCGCGATAAAATGCTTTCCGCCGGTGAAGTAGCCAAGGCAGTTTATTACGCCTGCTCGCAGCCGGGAAGTTCAGTACTCAACGAAATTGTGATTCAGCCGGATAGTCATCAGATGGTGTGATGGTGTTCCGTTACAGAAATTATTCAAGAGAGCACGCGCAAAGCGTCGAAAAAAAAGCTACACCTCTTAAAACAAAAAAACCGGTCGAATGACCGGTTTTTTTTGTTCGGGTATTTCCCGGTACAACGAGGAGTGATAACCCTCCGCTCATGAGAAAATCAGGCTTTGCCGTTACCGGCTTTCACGTTGCGCATATGAACGACCGGGCAGCGTGATACGGCTTCTTTGTATGAGCGGGTGATGATTTCCATGCCCTCATCAATGTGGGCGGTTGTGACCGTGAGCGGCGGGCGGAAGCGTACGGAGTGTGTGCCGCATTGCAGGATCAGCAGGCCGTTTTTGTGGCATTCACTGGTGAAGGCCGCGCGGGAGTGATGATCGGGGAAGTCGAAGGCACACATGAGACCTTTACCGCGGGCGTTGGTTACATAGGTGTGCTCGGCGGTGAATGCGTGCAGTTTTTCGAGCAGATAGGCGCCAACTTTGGCTGCGTTATCTACCAGGTTTTCGGCTTCAATAACTTCGAGGTAGCGTTGGAAACGCACCATATCGACCAGGTTTCCGCCCCAGGTGGAGTTGATGCGGGAAGATACTTTGAACACATTGGTCTTCACTTCATCAACCCGCTCGCCGGCGAGAATGCCGCAAACCTGTGCTTTCTTGCCGAAGGCGATGATATCGGGCTTCACGTAGTGTTCGTGGCACCAGAATTTGCCGGTGAGGCCAACGCCGGTCTGCACTTCGTCGTAGATTAGCAGGGCTTCGTGGCGGTCAGCCAGGTCGCGCAGCGCCTGATGGAATTCCGGGCGGAACTGATTGTCGCCGCCTTCTCCCTGAATGGGCTCCAGAATGATAGCCGCGATGTCATCTTTGTGAATTTCGAACCAGCGCTCGGCTTGTGCAAGAGCCATCTTTTCAGCTTCTGCCACTTTCATGGTGTTTTCCTCAGTGATCGGGAAAATCATTTTCGGATTGTGGATGCGTGGCCAGTCGAATTTCGGGAAGCGCGCAACTTTGTTAGGCTCGGTGTTTGTCAGCGACATGGTGTAGCCGGTACGCCCGTGAAAAGCCTGTTCGAAGTGCAGTATTTTGTGCCCTTTTTCGTGGCGGTAGCCTTTCTGATGGTTTTTCTGAACCTTCCAGTCGAAGGCTACTTTCAGGGCGTTCTCTACAGCGAGAGCGCCGCCGGCAACGAAAAACGCATGCGGAAGGTATGAAGGAATACCCACACGATCGAAGGTATCTACAAACTCAGCCATTTCGCGGGTGTACACATCAGAGTTCGACGGGTTGTTGACCGCAACACGGGTGATTTTGTTCAGAAAGTCGGGATCACTCATCATCGGGTGATTCATCCCGAGCGGGTTGGATGCAAAAAAGGTGAAAAAATCCAGGTAGTTGCGCTCATATTTTGAGCAGTACAGATATGGACCTTTGCTGTTTTCGAGATCAAGAACCATGTCAAAGCCGTCAGCCAGTATGCGGCGGCCTAAAACGTCGTGAACCTGAGCGGCATCAATAGATTGCTTAACAGTCATGCGCAGTAGGATTATTAAAGTGTTTTTGAGATATGCTCACAGGCATTAAATATGCCGAAATATAGCCAGAATAGCCGTTTTTTGACAAACAGCACAAGTTGGGTTTAAACTGTTTAAAGCCTGATTCAGCCGGCCAATCTTAAAAAAGAAGGGTGCACCGACGACGTGCAGCGGCTTCCCGTTTCCGAAACAAGGCTGTATGTTTAGGCTTCGGAGGCGGATATTCTTCCGCCGGTAGCTTCATGCGGAGCACAGCAGCCCCCAACGAAGCGCTGTGCAGCTACGGCGCTGCGGCAGGTGTACGGCCTTTTGAGCTACCCGTGAGCACATCCCCCGATACCCCCAAAAAGTGCCGGGACAGCGATGAATAATTTCAGGGCAGCTGTGGCTTTGCTATTTTTGTGGTGCAGGGTGATGTGCGCCCTGCCATGATTCTTTTTTTAACTTTTAATTTAGCTGCTATGCGTTTTGTTGATTTTAAGACCGCTGACCTCAGTGATGTGCACCGGGAAGGTGTTCAGGTTGCTGATGATGTGTTCCGGAGTTTCGGGCTGAAAACACGCTTTTGCGGGGAAGTGGTTACCGTGAAGGTTTTTGAGGATAATGTGCTGGTGAAGCGCGAGCTTGAACAGCCGGGTAGCGGGAAGGTGCTTGTGGTTGATGGCGGTGGCTCCCGAAGGGTGGCGCTGATGGGCGATCAGCTTGCGGCACTTGCACTCGAAAACGGCTGGGAGGGCGTGGTGATTTACGGGTGCATCCGCGACTCGGCTGATATTAATGCCATGAAGGTGGGGGTGCGTGCTTTGGGTACGCATCCGTTTAAAAGTGTGAAGAGGGGTGAGGGCAGCCGGCAGCAGAGGCTGGATTTTGCAGGCGTTGCTTTCAGGCCGGGAGCGTTTTTGTATGCGGATGAAGACGGCATTTTGCTGACTGATAAGCCGCTGCATGAGTACGGCTCAGAAGAGGCCAAGTTCTTCTGAGAGGGTGCGGTATTGTACGAAGGCATCCCGGCAGCCGGAAGTGAGCCGGAAGGCCGGGTGTTTGGAGAGGTCGCGGATAATCCAGGCGTACCAGTAGTAGCGAACGGCTTTTGGGAAGCTGTTGCGTACGCGCCGCAGGAAGTGCTCGCGCTCCCAGGTGTTGCTGCCGTGGAAGCAGCGGATGAACAGGCAGGAAAATTCGTCGGGTAGTTTGGCGTAGCGCCGCTCCATCCACGAATCGAGATACACAGTGTCTTCTGCTTTTTCGAATTCGGGGTAGCGGATAGCGGAATCGCGCCGGTGCATGATGCTGCCGGGTACGCCGTGGGGCAGGCTGCCGAGGTAGGGCAGGTTTCGGTACTGCGGGTCGCTGAGGTGCATCAGGGTTTGGCCGAGGCAGCAGGCATCGTAGCCCTGCTGAAGGTACCCGGCTTGTATTCGGATGCGGTCGGGGTGGTACCAGTCGTCGTCGTCCCACTGGGTGAGGTATTCGCCGCGGGCGGCGTTGAGGGCTGTGTTCCGCAGCCGCCCGAGTACCTGGGCTTTGGGCACATCCCGGATGTAGCGAATTTGGGAGGGCGGCAGGTTGGTGAAAAGCCCCGAGTAGTCTTCCTCACCGTCGTCGATTACAACGAGCTCCCTGTTGGGGTAGGTTTGCTGCTCAAAACAGCGCACCGACCGTGCAGCCAGCGCTTTGCGGTTGGCTGTTACCATAAGACAGCTTACAAGCGGAAGGTGAGACATGTATGGTTTGGGGTGTTTTTGTGAGGCGGTTTACGGGTGAATCTGTGATTGCTTGCTGAGGTGTGGCTGCAAGTGCCGCACTGCATGCACCCTTTGGCTTTACCCGTCCGGTATGGACAGCCGCAGCGGTTTGGTGCGGGTGAATAAAAGCATGCAATGAGGAAACAAAACCCAGCCCCAAAATAGCCCGAATGGATATTAAGGTATTAAACAGGGCTTTGTAACAAAGCATAAGGTGCAGCCGCGATAATATGCGTAACTTTGGCCGGAGCTGAAAATCCAAACTGTTGACCATAAACTGCATGTATGCACGGCGGCAAAACCAAAGGCAGAAAGCGGCTTTCTGAAAGCCGGCTTTTATTTATTACACAAGATTTTCCGCCTCAGTTTGGCGGCATTAACAGCTACAGTACAGAGCTTTGCCTTCGGTTTGTGAAGCAGTTTGATAAGCTCACTGTGGTTACACCGCATCAGAAGGGGTGTGAGCGTGTGGATGATGCCCTGCCTTATGAGGTGGTTCGTATTAAGTGCCAGAGTGCCTGGCTCGGCTGGAAGATGAAGCGGGATGTGGCCTGGCTGCTTGAAACGGTTAATCCGGATATCATTTTTCACACCCAGTGGACGACCCTCGCTGCGTCTAAAAAAGCCAGGAAATTGGGGTATATGGGGCGTATTGTTTGCGCGGCGCACGCACGGGAGCTGTTTCGTGAGCCGGGCGTTCCGCAGCCGTTGCTGGGCTGGTTCAGGCGCGTGAGGGCCGAATATTTGCGGCTGCCGGATCTGTGGCTGCCTGTGAGCCGCTATACCGACGGAATTCTGGATCAGTACAGGGTCCCTGCGGAGCTGCGGCAGATTATGCCGAACGGAGCCGATCCTTCGCACTTCAGGCCTTCAGAAGATGCAGAAAACCGGATGCAGACCAGAATACGCTACGGGCTTTCTCATAACGATTTTGTGCTCATCACCACCACCCGTATTGTGCCCCGAAAAGGCATAGATACCACAATCGATGCCCTGAAGCAGTTGTATCCGAAATACCCGCAGCTGCGGTATGTGGTGGTAGGCAAGGGGGAGTCACGGGAGGAGCTGGAGCGGCACAGCCGGGATGCCGGTCTGGGTGATGTGGTACAGTTTGCCGGAACCGTTCCGTTTGATGAATTGCCCGAACTGTACAGTGCCTGCGATCTTTTTGTGATGGTGCCTAAAACCATTCTGCCTGATGTGGAAGGCTTTGGCATTGTGTATCTTGAGGCCGGTGCCTGCGGGCTTGCGGTAATCGGCAGTAATTCCGGCGGTGTACCCGATGCCGTTGAAGACGGCCATACCGGGCTGATTGTGCCTGAGCAGGACCCCGCTGCCCTGGCAGCAGCCATTGAGCGGATGATAACTGCACCCGAAACCCGCATCGCATTAGGTAAGAACGGGCGCAGGCGCGTAACCGAAAAGTTAAACTGGGACACTACAGCCTTTCAGATTCTCGAACTGCTCAAACAGGCAGACGAGACCATCTTCTAAACAAACGACATGCTTACTGATATCCTCCAGGCCATTCATGGCTGGCTTACTTCTGTTGAAGGTGAAACGATTACGGCCTTCACCATACTGCTTACGCTTTCAACAACGGTTCATATCATCATACGGGTGTGGGTTATCCGGCTGCTTCACAAGCTGGACGAAAATACAGCCAGCGAATGGTACGCTGAAATCATCAAGGCAAAGCTGCCGCAGCGGGCGCTGATGATGGTACCCCTCATCTTTCTGTACCTTGGTATCGATTTTGTGCCGGGCCTCAATGAGGCCTTTGAAGGCTTTGTGACCCGCCTCACTGCATCTCTCATGATTTTGGTTGCAGCCCGGGTAATCGATGCCCTGCTCAGCTCGGTGCATGCCATTTACCGCATGATGCCCAAAGCAGATCAGCGGCCCATCAAATCCTACATTCAGCTGGGTAAGCTGATTGTGTATATATTTGCCCTTATTTTTATTATCGCCAGCCTGTCGGATCAGTCGCCCTGGTACTTTTTGAGCGGAATTGGTGCCATTATGGCCATTTTATTGCTCGTATTCCGGGATACGCTGCTCTCGCTGGTGGCAAGTGTTCAGCTTACCAACAACGATCTGATCCGCATTGGCGACTGGATTGAAATGCCCAATTTCGGTGCCGACGGCGATGTGGTTGATATCTCTCTGAATACCGTTAGGGTGCAGAACTTCGACAAAACCTTCACGGTAATTCCGACACACAAATTTCTGGACCACAGCTTCAGAAACTGGCGCGGTATGAGCGAAGCCGGCGGCCGGCGCATCATGCGCTCCCTTCACATTGACCTTTCCAGCATTCGCTTTTTGAACTACAAAGAAATTCAGCAGCTGCGCAAGACCCATCTTTTGGGCAGCTATATCGAAGGGAAGATGGAAGAAATTATGGCCTACAACGAAAAGCACCTGGGCGATAATCCTTCTGTGCTCACCAACGCGCGCTGGCTTACAAATTTGGGAACTTTCCGCGCGTATGTTATCGAGTATCTTAAGCGGCATCCCCGCTCAAAAAAAGACCTGCTGATGCTTGTGAGGCAACTTGAACCAACCGGGCATGGCCTGCCGCTGCAGATCTATGTGTTTACCAACACCACTGCCTGGGCAGAATACGAAGCAATTCAGGCCGATATTTTTGATCATCTGCTTTCGATACTTCCCGAATTTGGTCTTCGCGTGTATCAGCAGCCTACGGGTGAGGATTTCAAAATGCTGAGCCGCCGCGGTTGAGCCGCCGTTAGAAAGCAGCTCTGCTGCGGTTTAGGGCTTTTGATTTCGGTTGAAAATCGTAACCGCATGATCGGCCGAGAGCATCGCCAGCGGTATGCCGCCCCCGGGGTGCGTTGAGCCGCCAACAAGATACAGCCCGTCGAGGTAAGGCGATTTGTTCCTGGGCCGCATGAAGGCCGAGAACTGATGGTTCGATGAAGTACCGTAAATACTGCCCCGGTTTGAGCGGTAGCGGTCATAAAATTCCTGCGGACTGATGTGTTCCCGAACCTCAATGAACTCCTGCAGGTTTTCCAGCCCGAATTTTTCCAGTTTTTTTATGATGAGGTCGCCGTAATCCCGCGAAAGCTCTTCGGTCCATACTACTTTGTCGGTGAGGTAGGGTGCGTTGATAAGGATGAACAGGTTCGAACAACCCTCAGGGGCATGCCCGGCATCGCTGTAAGAGGTGTTGGCAATGTAGATGGTCGGATCTTCAGGAAGCACTTTCCGCTGGAAGATTTCCGCAAACTCTTTTTCATAATCCCGTCCGAAGAAAATGTTGTGATGTTTGAGCTGCGGGAAGGTTTTTCTGACACCGAGCAGCATCACAAAGCCGGAACAGGAAGGTTCGATATCCGTAAACCTGCTGCGCTTCTTTGATTTTATTACATCTGCATCGAGCAGCTTGGCATAGGTGAAGGTAGCGTCTGAGTTAGAGAAAACAGCATCTGCTTTGTGGGTACTGCCGTCGGCAAGTTCAAGCCCGGACACCGTTTTTTCTTTAGTAGTGATGCGGGTTATATCCGCATTGTAGGTGATTTCCACACCCAGCTCAAGGCAGAGCCTTTCGAGCGCTTCAGCTATTTTATAGAGGCCGCCCTTCACATAATACGCGCCAAGGCAAAGCTCCACATAGGCGATTACGTTGATGGTAGCCGGTGCAAGATAGGGTGATGATCCGTTGTAGGTCGCAAACCGCTTGAACACCTGCCGCAGATATTCAGATTTAAAACAGCGGTCAACACGCGTGCTTACGGTCGGGAAGGCATCAATCTTGAAGACATCTGATTTTTTCAGATTTTTCAGGTCTTTGATGGTTTGCAGCGGGTTCATGATGAAGGTATCCGCTGTTTTCTGGTACAGGTCGGCGGCGTAACCCAGAAACTTGACGTATTCTTCGCAGTCTTCGGGTGCAAAGGCCGCAATTTGCCCCAGGGTCTGCTGAAGGTTGGCCGAACAGTCGAACACGGTGCCATCGGTCCAGTTATAGCGGCATAGCGGGTTTATGGGCTCAAAACTGAGGTAATCATTCACGTTGCGCCCGCAGTCTTTAAACAGTTTTTCTATTACGAAAAGCATGGTGAGCAGGCTCGGCCCGGTATCAAAGCGGTAGCCGTTTTTTATAATCTGATTCATTTTGCCGCCGGCACTTTCAGTGCGCTCCCAAAGCTTCACCTTATGCCCCTGTGCTGCAAGCCGGGCCGCAGTGCTTAATCCCCCGATTCCGGCACCGATAACGCCAATGTTTTTCTTCATAGCTGAAATTGAATCCTCAATGGTAAGGTTTTTCTTCGTTGAGCTTTATAGAACGCAGATTTGAAATACAGGGTTTGTGCTGCTGCCTGTAAGGGTATCAAGCCGCCAGGTTTGTGCTTAGCTGGCTTAATGTGCTGAGGCTTGCGTATGCGTATGGTATAAGGTCAAAAATAAGCTATTTGTGCCTAATTGTTTGATCTCATTTCAGGCCTGAAACCTGCGTGTGAGTCTTGCAACGGTTTCTATATGATACGTCTGCGGGAACATATCAACCGGTTGTACCCGGTCGATGGTGTACACCCGGCTGAGTTCTGCCAGGTCGCGCGCCATGGTTGCGCTGTTGCAGCTCACATAAATGAGGCGGTCAACGGCGAGTTCGCACAGGGTTTTTACCACATCGGGATGCATACCCGCCCGCGGCGGATCGGTGATAATCACATCAGGCCTGCCATATTTCTGAATGAATTTTCCGGTGAAGACATCTTTCATATCGCCGGTTTCAAAGGCGCAGTTTACAACGTTATTGGCTGCGGCATTTTTCCGGGCATTTTCCACCGAAACGGGGCTCAGCTCGATGCCTACGGCCTGCTTCACCGCATCGGCGGTGTACAGGGTTAGGGAGCCGACGCCGCAGTAGAGGTCGAAGAGCAGGTCCTCGGGGCGAAGGTCCGCAAATTGCCGGGCGGTTTCATAGAGCTGCCCGGCCTGCAGGGTGTTGGTCTGGAAAAAAGTGTTGGCATCGATCCGGAAGAGGTTGGTCCCAAGTTTTTCGGTGATGTATCCGGGCCCGAACAGTACGTTTTCAAAACGCCCCTCTGAACTTGGTGAAGGGGTGTCGTTCACATTGTTAACGATGGTTGTGATTTGCGGAAAGCGTGCAAGCAGGGCTTCGGCAAGGGGCTTCACGATATCGCCACGGTCGGCGAAGGTTACGAGGTTGACCATCAGATCGCCGGTATGATGACCGTTGCGAACCATTACATGCCGGATAAAACCCTGTTTTTTTACGGGGTTGTAGGAGCTGATGTCGTGTTTGAGGGCGTAGCTTCTCACAAAATCCATAATTTCGAAAGAAACGGGAACCTGAAGATGGCACTCTTCCAGGTTCAGAATGCGGTCGAAGCGGCCGGGTGCGTGCATGCCTGCGGCCACGTCTTTGTCGGTGAAGGTGATGCCGCTGTCGATTTCCTCCCGCGTGAGCCAGCGCCGGTCGCCGAAGCTGTACTCCATTTTATTGCGGTAGTGCAGCTGTTGCGGCGCGGCAAGCACGGGTAGCGGAATCACATCCCTGAGCCCGCCGATGCGGTGCAGGTGATCCTCCACGTGCTGCCGTTTGAAGCGCAGCTGCTCGGCATAGCTAACATGCTGCCAGGTACAGCCTCCGCATACTGATGCGTGCCGGCACACCGGTTGTACCCGGTCCGGTCCCTCTTTGAGAACTTCGATCAGCTGACCTTCAAAAAAAGATTTCCGTTTTTTGATGATGCGCACCTTCACATGGTCGCCGGGTGCGGTATTTTTAACAAAGCAGGCGCGGTCTTCCAGCCGGCCAAATCCTTTCCCTTCAAAAGCAGCAGATTCAATGGTGAGTTCAGCAGTGTGCCCTTTTTTGACAGCCATGTGTTCGCTTAAATTGGTGAGTTCAGTGTGTGATGAAAATGATTTCGAATCCGCTCAGATTATTGGCGAATCGCTGTTTTGGGCATAAAATGTTTCAGCCTGAAAATACAGCGACTGAAATTCCCCTATATGATTGGCCAGCTCCAGCATGGTTGATTCGAGCTGCTGTGCCATCACCCGGTTAATCTCAGACAGAAGTTTAATGGCAATTTGCGGGTGCCTTTTCTCAAGTGCTCTGAAATCAGGATTAAAAAAGCCCAGTACAACGGTTTCACCCGCTGCCCTCGCCGAGCTCATACGGCGCATATCGTGCGCCAGGCTCAGATTGCCGAAGGTGTCAGGGCTTGTGAGCCGGAAAGAGCTTCCGATTTGAGTTCCCTTCTCATTTTCCACAAAAAGCTCAACGGAGCCGCTTTCAATAATATAAAAGCCGTTTCCGGGATCTTTAATGTGGTAAATCATTTCCCCGTCGGCATACACACGGCGGTGGCATAGCTGCAGAAACTCGTAGGTTTCCGTGTGGGAGAGGTTTTTGAGAAAGGCCGAATTAAACACAATATTGGCCTGATTGCGCATGGTTTTGAGGAATCCGTTTTTTTTGAGCATAGCCAATGATGTTGAGTAAGCGGGTTTTAGGAGTAAGTGAAGCGGTTCGCAGGGAGCTGCTCAGAAGGAGTGCCCGATGCCAAAGTGAATATTGCGGCGGTCCAGCAATGAGGTGCCCGGCTCGTTGCCGAGATCGGTTACCCGGTAAGCAAAATCAACGCGGAAAACCACGAATTCCCAGTCGAGGCGCAGACCGATTCCGGAACCTACGGCTATTTCGCGCCAGAAAGTGTTCAGGCTGAATTTGCCTTCGTCAATTTCGTTTCTTGGGCCGGTCCAGACGTTTCCGAAATCGGTGAAGGCGGCAAAAATCCAGTTCGTACTGAGGAAGTTTCGGGAAAAGGTATTTCTGTACTCAAGATAACCGGCCAGCTTGATATCGCCCCCGTTGATGGGGTTCAGGTTCCGGTCGTTGGTACCGGGCCCGAGTGTGAGCGGGTTCCAGCCGCGGATATCGTTGGAGCCGCCGGCAAAGAAACGCCGGTTAAGGGGGATGGTTCTGCTCAGGCCGTAAGGATAGGCAAGCCCCACAAAGCCGCGCCAGGCAAAAACGGAGTTGTTTCCTATGGGGTAATATTGCCTGTAATCGAGAGAGCCCTTCACAAACTGACTGTAGCTGAGGTCGCGCCCGCTGCCGCTGAAGGAAGGGAAGGTGCCGCGCAGGGAATCAGGGCGTTCAAAGAAGGTTTCCTCAAGCAGCCGAGGCAGGTTGCCCCCGATTTCGACACTTGTTTCAAGAAAGAACCCGCGGTCGCGCCGGATGGGGTGAGTGGCCGCGTTGCGAAAGGTATATCGCGTGAGGGAATTGATCTGAGGTCGGTAGTCTTCCAGGATGAGCTGCAGAAACAGCGGGTCGGTCGTGGTTTCTTCGAGTACTTCCCGGAATGCCGGGGTGATGTTGGCATCGAACCATTCCAACTCCAGCAGATCGAAAAAGCTGGTTGTAGTCTGATCGTGGTTGGCCTGAAAGCGCATACTGAAGCGCACATTGTCATCAACGGTAAAATTGATCTGCCGGATTTGCCCGTAACTGAGCTGAAAGCGGGTGCGGGGGTTTAGGAAGCGGGTATCGTTGTTGAAACCGGCAAAGGGGAAAGCAAAGCGGGGGAAGCTATAATTTACGAAGGTTTCAATACTACGCGGGTTCTCCTGATTACCCTCGATAAACTCGTAGCTTGTGTTGAGCCCAAGCTCGAAGCGCTCTGCAGAGCCGAAAATGTTGTTGTTGCTGTACTGAAGCCCGGCGCCCAGGCCCAGCCCGATACGCTGCATCCCAAAAAAATCAGCCCGAAGCTGATGCCGGGGCAGGGTTTCCAGATCGAAATAAACGGGTAGAAACTCGCTGCTGTAATCAGGCAGCCCGCCGCCTTCACTGAGGCTGAACTGCCGCAGGCTGAGCATCCCCAGCGTCTGAAACTGATTCACGGTTGACATATACAGCTGGTTGTTGAACCGCTCGCCGGGGGTGAAAAGTACCCGCTGCTGCATCAGCCGCGAACGGGTGCGGGTGTCGGGTTCTATGTTGATGATCATCTGCCAGGGCTCGAAGGTTACCGGCGGCCCGCTGAGCGTATCCGATACAAAGTTGCCGGCCGTTGACTGTGGTGCCGACAGGTTGATACGCACATCCCCAAAGTAAAAAACAGAGCCGGGCTTTACCCGGAAGGCGAGATCCAGATTAAGCGGGTCCTCACGCTCCCGCCTCACCTGAACAACAATGGAATCCCGGTTTGCGGAGGCATATCCGTTGTTGTGCAGCATGCTGAGAATGCGGTTACGCTCCTCGCTGATCAGATCAACAGAGTAAATCCGGTTTGAAACAAAAGTACTGTCGTTAACCGGCTCGCTGAAGCGAATGAGCTGACTGCGCGACAAAAACCGCTCCAGAGTACGCTCGTCTTCAAACTCCGGGATTCCGGAAAAGCTCACGGTACGCATCACAGAGGGCTCGCCCTCATCTATCCTGAAAATTACCTGCCAGCGATTGCGCCGAAGTTCGCGGATTTCTGATTCAATGGTTGCTTCGAGGTAGCCGTTGTTGTTGTAAAAGATGCGGAGCCGTTCAACATCCTGCGCGATGGTTGCACTGTTAATCATGCGCGGAGCTTCTCCCAGCCGCGAGCTGATGCGGTTGAGGCCAAGCCAGAGTGTGGCCCCCGGAATGCTGAATATCTCACGGTTGGTGCGGGTCCGCACAACGGTCTGAAGCACACCATTACTGATGGCATCGTTGCCGTTAAACTGAACTGACCTTACAAGCCCTTCGGGCTCACTTCTGTTATCCGGCTGTACCTGTGTAATTTTGGCTGCGTTGGCGTGTACAGATGGGGCAAAAAGAAGCAGAAATAAAAGCACAAGGCGGAAAAGGCCCGAAGGGTTTACCCTATTAACCCAATTTACCCAATCGGATACAGACAGCAAGAAACGGGCGGAAGTCAAAAGTGTGAAATTTTATCAGCATTAAGGTGTAAGACGTACAAATATACGGGAAACTACAGCAAAGATTTTGTTTGCAAAGGCCTGTTTCCCGAAAACAAAAACGGCTGCACGTTTCCGTACAGCCGTTTTTGAAGGTCTTAAATTGCAGCCTGCTAATGGCTTAAAGCGCCTTTAGCAGGCTGCCGGAAATCAGACGTCGTCGTAATCGAAGCCGTCGTCTTCTTCACCATGGAAAAAATCTTCTTTCATGATGTAATCAGGCCAGATTTCTTCGATACTTTCGTAAGGGGTGTCATCTTCTTCGTCGAGTTCATACAGGTTGTCGATAACCTGCTGCGGACATCCGTTGCGCTCTCCCCACTCGATAAGCTCTTCGCGGGTAGCGGGCCAGGGAGCTTCTTCCAGAGTCGCGGCTAATTCAACTGTCCAGATCATAGGGTTTTAATATTGGCTGTTTGTGAAAAGGGATATGGTTAAAAAAAAGAGTAAGCTGTACTGAAGTCCCGAAACGGGGTTTTTCGTTTTAAAGTATTGGATTACAGCAAATCTTAATAAAATTATGATTTTAAATAAAGTGTTGTTTTTGCAGGGTTTTGGCTTTTTTGAGGTTCTGAAAACGAACCTTGTTCCCATGTCTTTTGCCGATTGCGAACTTCAAGCTTTGCCGATGATAGATAGCAGCCTTCAGGACGAACGATCTCATATTCATCAGCTGATCAGAGACCGGGTTACATAGGTTTTAATTTCGGTCGAATATAAAGCATTTTTAGTAATTTCAGCACAAATATTCAGATGAATAAATAAGCCTTCAGGGCTGTGCAGCACTGTATTTTTATAAGCCTGCCTTTCTGCTTGTGGTTTCAGCAGGGTTTCAGACAGCGCCCTAATTGGAAATGTTATCCGATTGCAATAGTTCGTATATTGCCGGACTGAAACAAGCTTTGTTTCAAAACCACCATCACACATTTTTTGGAGACAACACATGGGTTCATTTGGCGGACTTGAAATTGCCGTTATTGTAATGGTCATTTTACTTCTTTTCGGAGCCAAGAAAATACCGGAACTCGCCCGCGGCCTTGGTCAGGGTATTAATGAGTTCCGCAAAGCATCCAACGAAATCAAGAGTGAAATCGAGCAGGGCTCACGCGAAGGCGATAGCCGCAGCAACAACAGCAGCACCGATCAGAAAGAAAAAACTTCAACCGGTAACTAAGCTGCCTGCCGGCTGAATCAGGAGCACTACTCAGCCTTTAAGCAGCGGTGAAAACCCAATTCATCTATTTTGCAGCCAACTGATATCCGGCAAACACAGCGGCTCATCAGCAAGGGTGATCACTCTGCTGAAGCACATGTGAGCCGGCAGCTCGACCTCATTGAGCGCGAAAACCCCGGGCTGAATGCCTTCACGAGCGTTGCCGCAGCGCAGGCGCTTGAGCAGGCCCGGGAAGTTGACCTAAAGCAGCGTGAAGGCACGGCAGGGCGCCTTGCCGGTGCCGTTATCGGTATTAAGGAAGCCATTGTGGAGAAGGGCCGTATCTGTACGTCCGGCTCCAAAATGCTGGCCAGTTTCGAGAGTGTTTACGATTCAACGGCTGTGGAGCGCCTTCGTGCCGAAGACGCCATTCTCATCGGCCGCCTGAATATGGACGAGTTCGCAATGGGGTCATCTACCGAGAACTCGGCCTTTGGCATCACCCGGAATCCGGCCGATCCCTCTAAAGTGCCGGGCGGCTCCTCGGGCGGCAGCGCCGCAGCTGTTGCAGCGGGCTTGTGCCATGCCGCACTCGGCTCCGATACCGGCGGCTCGGTTCGTCAGCCGGCATCCCACTGCGGCGTAGTGGGCCTCAAACCCACCTACGGACGCATCTCGCGCTACGGGCTCATCGCTTACGCCTCTTCCTTCGATTGCATCGGGCCGCTTACGCAAAGCGTCGAAGACGCTGCGCTGCTTCTCAGCGTACTTGCCGGTCACGATCCGAAAGATGCGACCTCATCGCGGCAGCCGGTGCCCGATTACGCCTCCCTCAGCGAAACACTGTCGGCGGGTATCCGCGTGGGGCTGCCCGAAGAATATTTCGGCGAAGGCCTCGATCCGGAGGTCAAAAATCTGGTGATGCAGCAGGTTGAAGTCCTCAAAGCAGCCGGCGCTGTGCCGGTGCCGATAAGCCTGCCGCACACGCCCTACGCCGTGGCCACCTACTACATCCTGGCCACTGCCGAAGCCTCGAGCAACCTCGCACGCTTCGATGGCATCCGTTACGGCCACCGTGCCGACCGCGGCAAAATGCTCGAAGAGCTCGCCGCTGAGAAAAAACAGCTTCAGAAAAACGGCGGAAATACGGCCACTGTGGATAGCGCCCTCATCCGGCTCTACAAGCAAAGCCGCACCGAAGGCTTCGGTCCGGAGGTCAAACGCCGCATCATGCTTGGCACCTACGTGCTCAGCGCGGGCTACTACGACGCCTACTACGGCAAGGCGCAGCGCATCCGCCGCCTCATTCAGCAGGATTTCCTCGACGCCTTCCGCTCATGCGATGTCATTCTTTCGCCCACCTCGCCCACAACGGCTTTCGGCATAGGCGAAAAAACCGACGACCCGCTGCAGATGTACCTCAGCGATATCTACACCATTTCCGCCAACCTCGCCGGCATCCCGGCCATGAGCATGCCCGCAGGACTGCACCCCGCCGACGGCCTTCCCGTTGGCGTGCAGCTGATGGCCCCGCACTTCCGCGAAGACCTGCTCTTTGCTGCCGGCCGCGAACTCGAACGCGCGCAGCAGTCAGCCGGCTGAGGTTTAAGCCGCATCATTCTCAAAGCCATCCGGAGTTGTTTCGGGTGGCTTTTTTTAAAGGGGGGATGTGTTTCCGGCACACCCCAAACCCCGGGCCGGAACGCCCCTTTTGCCGGAGGCCGGCCCTGTTCACCCGAAACGATTCACCGGGCCTAAAACGATGCTGACGGATTGTCGGTTAATCCCTCAGTTCATACTGCAATAACGCCCAATCCCACAACGAAACGTACTGCATGTCAGCACCGCCTGCATCGCCGCTGCCCGCACAAAAACTTGCCCTCTACTGGGGCATGGCTGCGGTCATTCTGCTGGTCTGGGTACTTGCCATGTTCCGGCTTGGCTGGTGGGCCATGTTTGCGGACACCTGGCCGCTCACCCTCACCATGGTGTTCGGCTCCTTCATTGCCGGCGCAACCGCAGAGGGCGGCGGGGCCGTTGCCTTCCCCGTTTTCACCAAAGCCTTCGGGGTAGCCCCGCACGACGCCAAAATCTTCAGCTTCATGATTCAGTCGTTCGGAATGACCATGGCCGGCCTGGTGATTTATCTGCGCAAAATACCGGTGCTGTGGCACGTAATCGGCTTCGGGCTTGCGGGCGGGGTGGTTGGTTTAATTTTGGGTGATGCGTTTCTCGATTTACCCAACCCCTACCCCAAACTTTTTTTCTCGCTGGTGGCCGGGGTCTTTGGGTTTTTCCTGATCTACAACCGCTGGATTGTGAACAACAAGCCTGCCGAGCACATCCGGCTCAGGCGCGGCGTGCAGATCGGCCTTTTTGCCGTAACCGGTCTCATGGGCGGCATGGTGTCGTCGGTGATCGGGGTGGGCATCGACATGCTCACCTTCATCCTCCTCACCCTCATGTTCGGGGTTAATGAGAAAATCTCGACCCCGACCACCGTCGTGATGATGGGGCTGCTCTCGGTGTTCGGCTTCCTCTGGTACGGCGCCGTTAAGCAGGAAATCAATCCCGAAGTGTGGCAGTACTGGATGAGCTGTGTGCCTGTTGTCATTTTCGGGGCCCCCTTCGGAGCCTGGGTGTGCAGCAAAATAAAGCGCGATCAGCTGCTGTACCTGCTGCTGCTGCTCATTGCGGTCGATCTCGGCAGCACCTTATGGGTTGTAGCCATGACCCCGGAGCGCATCCTCTTTCTGGTCGTTTCTTCTCTGGTGGCATCTGCCCTGTTTTATCTGCTGCTGCGCATGCGGCGCTACGTTACCGATCATTAGCCGCCGCACAACTGAAATCCCGAACTTAGGCTGCTAATTTGTATATTCTTTTAGCTTAAGGGCTTAGCCCGGCTTAAGTTATTCAAACCGGCAGCAGTTCAAAAAAACAGAACGTTTCAGGGCGGGGATGCGATACCATCGATGCAGGGCATCAGATGCAGGCAGTCCAGGTTTTGAAGCGTGTCGTTTTTCAGTATCAGCGCCGGGTTTTCATCATTTGATCTGACTGTATTTTTTATGAAAAAACCCAATCTAACAACGCTTCTGATGCTGGTTTTGCTGCTTGCAGGGAGTATGACGCTGCAGGCACAGGATCAGCTGCGCGACTGGGAAATCCGCGCAACCGAAATTGATCCCTCCAACTACTACGGCATCACCGTGGCCAACGGCATGGTCGGGCTGGTGACCTCGCACGAGCCGCTTCGCGTGAGCGATACCGTGCTGAATGGCATCTACGATCAGTACGGCCGCGGGCGGGTTTCCAACATCCTGCGGGTGTTCAACTTTGCGGGTATGGAGCTGAATATCGACGATCAGTTCATTACCGCGCAGCAGGTCAGCAATATGCGGCAGCGGCTTGATATGCGCCGTGCCTTTGCCGAAACGACTTTCGATGTGGGCCGCAAAGCGAGCGTGCGCTACACCGTTCGGGCACTGCGGAACCTGCCCTTTACGTCCATGATTGAGCTGGAAGTGACGGCCCGCGAAAATATCACCATGCGTGCCGCAAGCCGCATTGAGGCGCCCGCGCACCTGCGCGATGTGCGGCAGTTCTATCAGGAAGTGGACCGTCCGCATGTGAACATCCCGATTATGACGTCGGTTGCCCAAAGCCCGACGGGCCGGCACACCGTAGCTGCGGCATCCACCTTTTTGTTCAGCGAGGAGCAGCGTCCGCATCTCGTACATGAAGACTGGGACCACGACATGCACCGGGTGCATTTCACCAAAGAGCTGCGGGCGGGGGAGACCTACCGCTTTACCGTGCTCAGCAGCGTGATCGGCACCGAGCATGTGGCCGACCCGCACAACGAAGCAGAGCGCCTGAGCGTGTTCGCCATGCTCGAAGGCCGCGACCGCCTGATTATGCGCCATGAACGCGAGTGGGAGCGCCTCTGGGAAAGCGACATTATTATTGAGGGCAACCTGCAGGATCAGATTGATGTGCGCTCAGCCCTGTACCACCTGTACAGCTTTGCCCGCGAAGGCACGGCCTACAGCCTGTCGCCCATGGGCCTCTCCGGGCTGGGCTACAACGGGCACGTGTTCTGGGATACCGAACTCTGGATGTACCCTCCGCTGCTGATGCTGCAGCCCGAAATCGCCAAATCGCTGATCCGCTACCGCTTCGAGCGCAAAGAGGCCGCGCGAATGAAGGCCTTTGCCAACGGCTACCGCGGGGTGATGTTCCCCTGGGAATCGAACGATACGGGGCAGGAAGCAACGCCCGTATGGGCACTTTCCGGCCCGTTTCAGCACCACATTACGGCCGTGGTGGGCATCGCCTTCTGGAACTACTACCGCGTAACGCAGGATATGGATTTCCTGCGGGAAATGGGCTACCCGCTGCTGCGCGAGGTGGCGGAGTTTTGGGTGAGCCGCGTGGATGAGGGCGAGAACGGCGCCTTCCACATCATTAATGTGATGGCAGCCGATGAGTGGGCTGAAAATGTGGATGACAACGCCTTCACCAACGGCGCGGCCATAAGCGCGCTGCGTTTTGCGACGCAGGCCGCGGAGCTGCTCGGCCAAACCCCTGATCCCAAGTGGATGGAAATCGCCAACGGGCTGCCCATACTGCAATTCGAAGACGGCACAACGCGGGAGCACGCCACCTACGAGGGCGAGCTGATTAAGCAGGCCGATGTGAACCTGCTCTCCTTCCCGCTCGACATCATCCGCGACCCCGATCAGATCCGGAAAGATCTGGAGTACTACATCCCGCGTGTGGGTGCGGGTCCGGCGATGACGCACTCGGTTTTTGCCACGCTGTACGCGCGCCTCGGTGATGAGCGCCGGGCCTACGAGCTGTTCCACCGGGCGTACCGGCCCAACGAGCTGCCGCCCTTCGGCGTGATAGCCGAGGATGCCGGCGGTACCAATCCGTACTTCGCAACCGGTGCCGGCGGCATGCTGCAAACCGTGCTTTCCGGTTTCGGCGGTCTCGAAATTACGGACACCGGCATCAAGCAGCTGGAGACCCCTCTGCCGCGCGCCTGGCGCAGCCTCACGATTACAGGCGTGGGCCCCGGGCGGGAAACCTTCCGCAACAACCGCTGAGTCGGGGCAATACTGTGTGGGCCGCTTACTTGAGGGCCCCGCAGTATAACACACCAGGGAAACCACGACCCGCTGGTAATAATGCAGCCCGTGATTAACCATAAAAGGCCGAGGTATTCCCTCTCCCTCTTTTTTTTGGGGGGAACTCCGTGCACATCACGGTCTTTCGTGCCCGCTCCTGACATCCCAAACCGGCGCACAATCCCCTGCTTATAAGTTTTGAGTAATAAGTTCTATGCTATCATATCAACCGGTGCAGATACCTTCAGAAAGCTGAACCTTGAACTCAAAAAGCACGGGCTGCTCCGTTGGTTTGGGGTGTAAAAGCAAGCACGAAAGACCGTGATGTTCACGGGATTTCCCCTAAAAAAGATTGCCCTGATATGTTGAGCAGGTCTGACCGGGTTTGGGGTGCTGATTTAATGAAACCATGAGGGCACAAAAAAAGCGTACCAACTGTCCCGAATTAAATCCGGGGTCAAGTTGGCACGCTTGTTAAGGAGTAAAATATGGGTTTGCCCTTCAGTTCAATTTAGAAGGGTAACCGGGCTTTGCGAGCGTTTAAGCAAAGAGGTCGAGGCTTTTCATGAATTCGGCGTTTTTGCGCACGGCATCGGTGGGGGTGGTGCCTTCGTATTCTTCCTGCTCTACGAAGAAGTACTGCATGCCTTGCGCTTTGGCGGCGGGCAGGAGCTGCGCGAAATCGACGGTGCCGGTGCCGAGCACGGTGGAGGCACGGAGTACATCGGGGGCTACATCGGCGCGGTCTTTGATGTGGCAGAGGGTGAAGCGGCCGGGGTATTTGTTGAGCCAGTACATGGGGTCGGCGCCGGCGGTTACGACCCAGTAGATGTCGATTTCGAAGGAGACGAGATCGGGGTCGGTTTCCTGCATGAGCAGATCCTGCGGGAGCACGCCATCGAAGGGCTGATCGAAGGTGTACTCGTGGTTGTGGTAGGCGAAGCGGATGCCTTCGCGCCGGCAGATTTCGCCGCGCTCGTTGAAGATTTCGGCGTAGCGTTTGTAGCCGTCGAGGCTTTCCTGACGGCCGATCCACGGGCTTACGAGGTAGCTCATGCCGATTTCGGCGGCCTGTGCGGCCTTGCGCTCAAAATCTTCCATAATGTTGCAGTGCCCGGCTACGAGCTGCATGCCGAGGCTTTGGATGTACTGCTGCATTTCGGTATGGCTCATGCCCCAAAACATGCCCTGCGGACCTTCGAAGGTTTCGATCTGCCGGTAGCCGAGTTCGGAGAGCATGCGGAGCACGCCGCGCGGGTCGGCGGGGAAGGCTTCGCGGAGGGTCCAGAGTTGTATGCCGAAGGGCAGGGTTTGGGGTTCGGTGCCGGCGGTGCCGCTGCTCTCGCTGTCGGGGCGGGAGCAGGCGAACTGCGGGGCAACCATGAGGCCGGCCCCGAGCAGGGCGGCGTTTTTGAGGAAGGCGCGGCGGGTGGAAAGGTTCATGACGGGGAGGTGGGTTGAGGTGAAGGAGGGGGGCTTACCAGAATGCGATTACGGATGCGGCGGTGAGCAGCAGCACGATGACGGAATGCAGGCGGTAGTCTTTCCAGAGCGGCATTGGCTCGGAAGGGCGGGCATCGGCGGGTTTCCAGGTGATGTCGGCAAATTCGCCGGCTTTCGGCGCGTCGCTGAGGATGCTCACCAGGTAAAATACGCCAAAGCTGATGATGGTGAGCATGCCGGCCGTGATGGTGAAGTGCAGCTGGAACAGGCCCATTTGCGAGAGCACGAAAAGCAGGGCAGACAGGCCGTGACCCGTAACCAGGGTGATGAAGGCGGCGTTGCGGCTGCCGCGCTCCCACAGAATGCCCATAAAGAAAATGGCCACAACCGGCGGCACGATGTAGGAGAAGGCCTGCTGAATGTAGGAGAAGATGCCTTCGAAATTGGCAATGTTGGGCGCCCAAAGCACGGCTACGACCATGAGTACGAGCGTGGTTATGCGGCCGATGCGGGCAGTTTGCTCGTTGGTGATGTTGGGATTTTTGGGCTTCACAAAATCCATGGTGATGAGGGTGGAAGCCGAGTTGAGCGTGGAGTCGATGCTGGAAAGGATGGCGGAGATGAGCCCCGCAAGCACCAGCCCGGTAATGCCGATCGGGAGTACGTTGGCTACCATGGTGGGGAAAACCATGTCGGGGTCGTCGAGGTTCGGGAACACGCTGAAGGCCATTACGCCGGGCAGCACCATAATGAAAAGCGCGGTGAGCTTGAGCGTGCCGCCGAGCATGGCACCCCAGCGCGCGTTCTTGATGTCTTTGGCGCCCAGTACACGTTGCACGATGTACTGATTGGTGGCCCAGTAGTAGAAACCGAGCACGGGCACACCGATGAGGGTACCCAGCCAGGGCAGGGCAGGATCATCCAGCGGGCGGATTTTGGAAAGTTTTTCGGGCTCGATGCCTGCGGTGACCGAAGCCCAGCTGAAGTCGAATTTTTCGAACATCAGGTAGGTGAGCACGGTGGCCCCGAAAAGGAGGATTACGGCCTGAAGCACATCGGTGTACACTACGGCTTTGAGGCCGCCTGCCGCGGTGTACAGGCCGGCAAACACGCCAAGCGCGAGGATGGTCTGCCAGATGGGGATATCGGGGAAGAAGACGTTCACCACAATGGCACCTGCGTACAGGCCGCCGGCGGTATCAACTACGATGCTGAGAAAAATGGTGATGACGGAAAAATACTTTCGAGAGCGGACATCAAAACGGCGTTCCAGAAATTCCGGGATGGTGGTGATGCGTGATTTGATGTAGTAGGGGATGAAGAAAACGGCCATTATCACGAGTACGACCGCGGCCATCCATTCGTAGTTGGCAACCGAGATGCCGGTCATGTAGGCCTGCCCCGAAAGCCCGATGAGGGTAGTGCTGGAGATGTTGGAGGCAAACAGCGAGAAACCGATGGCGAGCCAGCCCAGGCTGCGGCCGGCAAGAAAGAGGTCGTCGCCCGTTTCGGTTTTGCGGGATACAACTACCCCGATAATCACAATAATGACAAAATACCCGACAATAATCATCTTGTCGAGATTACTCAGCGTAATTTCGGTCATAAACAGACGGTTTCGTAGCAGTTAGTATGGGCAGCAAAAGCGGGCCGTTTGTAAAAGGCCCACATGGAAAAGGTGCCGGTCAGCTGAAAATATCTGAAATGGAAACAGAAAAAAGCGCTTGCAGAATGTGCTTCCGGCGATGGGAGAAACTAAACAATTTGACCTTATTATAAAACTGCAACAATTGGAACATCTGGATTTTACGGATTGCCGGGCTTAAACCGGTCTGAGATTAATGAGCAGCCGCTTAAGCAAACAAGCTGAAAAGAAGCAATAAATCTAATTTGTGTATTTGAATTTAGTTGAGGTTGACCAAAATTTTTGTCAAATTGTTTGTACAAGACTGATTCCCATTCTTATCAATAAGGAGCAAGCTATGAAAAACCCAAAGATTCTCGTACCCATTGATTTTTCTGATCTTAGTAAAAAAGCACTTCATATCGCAAATGAAGTAGCCGCAGCCATGGATGGCCGGGTAACCCCGTTTCATTCTTACATTCCGATAACCGATCTTGACGGTTTTCACTATATGAGTTCGGGCGCAGCAACCCAAAAGAACCTGACAGACATAGAAGACAGCTTGCGGAACCGGCTTGATGATGTGGCCACTGATATAGTTGATGAAAAGTATCTTGAAAAAGGGATGATTGGTATAGGCAACCCGGCACATGCCATTGTGGAGATGAGTTCTGAGCATGACCTCATCATTATGAGCACACACGGCAGAACCGGATTCAAGCGGTTCCTGCTGGGTTCAGTTGCTGAGAAAGTGCTTCGTATGGCTGATAAGCCGGTGATGATTGTGGAAGACAACACCACCTTTACTCCGGTTAAGCGGATTTTGGTTACGACCGACTTTTCCGAAAATGCCAAGGCGGCATTCCCCGCCGCACGTGCTTTCGCAGAAGCAACCGGCGCTGATATCGAGCTTTTCCATGCCATCCTGTATGATAACTTTGACTCGCTTGCAAAAGCCGAATCGACCTATGAAACCCGCAAAGAGAACATCAACCTGATTGCTGACAAGTTCTTTAAGGGCATACCCGGCAAGGTGCACACAACGGTTATCACAACAAACCGCTCGGCACACGAAGCCGTACTGAAGCACACGCAGGAGAATTATTACAGCCTGATTGTGATGTCAACCATCGGCCGCACCGGTCTCGATTACCTGATGCTCGGCAGCACGACTTCTAACGTAGCGCGTATGGTTAAATGTGCTGTGCTCAGCGTGAACCCTACCAAACACGCCGAAATGAAGCGCGAAACCTTCGAAAAAGAGTACAGCTGACCGGAGGAAAAGTTTTTTCAGCGGCTTCCCTGTTTGAACGTAAGAAAAAAGGCCGGAATCCTGGCGGGTTCCGGCCTTTGCTCGTTTTTTAAACAGAGGAAGCTGAGCTTTCTGAACAGCTTGGGCAGCTATGACTGATTTGATTTTTCGGAATCAGAACCGGTAAGAAATGCCGATTACGGCATGGAAGCGGTCCACAGATGTGCGGATGGTTTCAGCGGCAAAGCGGCCATCGTCGGCCTGATAGTCGTAAAACTCGTACACGATCTGATCGTCGTTAAAAAACATGTACTGCAGGCCGGCATCGAGGCGCAGCCCCTGGTTAACGCCAATGGAAATTCCGGCACTCAGCAGCTGACGCGCATTGCCCGACTGACGGCTCACGGCCGGTAAATAGGCGTAGCCGATGGTAGGTACAACAGCTTCGGTGAGGTTCAGGCTTGCACCAAAGCGCAGGTTGAACACATCCCGGAAGTCTTCACTCATGAGTTCATTTTCCTGAACTTCAAAACCGAGGTCGTCGAAATCGCGGAACTGAATGCGGCTGTTGGAAACGCGCTCTGCCGCAAAAGAGATGTTAACGGGCAGGCCGGTTGTTGCGAAGCCTGCTGTGAGGCGGGCGGGAAGCTTCACCTTGTAAGAGGTTTCCCCGCGAAGCTGTGCATTCTCTGCGCTGCCGTTTTCATACTCGGTTTGGATGAAAACGGAGTAGCTTTCATCGATATTGAGGGTGGTGGGCAGGCTGTAGCTCAGGCCGAACTGAAGGTTGGGGATGGCCCGGTATATCATTCCGAAACGGGCAGAAAACCCGATAATATCAGCATTTATCCGCTCCTGCAGAATTACCCCTGCCGGTGCCGGTATGGTGAAGGGCTCACCGTCGATAATGGTATCGATAGCTCCATAAAGACCTTCGTTATCTCTTTCAAGGAAGTTGCGGCGGTAGGTGTATGAACCAACGGGAATGCCAAGAGATGCACCAACAAACAGGTTTTGAACAAATTCAGTGGCGATAGCCGCGGAGAATTCTCCGAGCTGACCGCTTTCACGAACCGTTGCGGCCTGATTGATGCCGCGAAAGGGGGCACTGAAATCATCCCGGAAAATTGGGAACTGACCAAAATCATCTTCCTCAATGGCGAAGGCATTGAAGGCGGTGTTGAAGTAGAAGCTGTTGTCGAAAAACATATCCGTGATTGAGCTTCTTGGGTTGAAGGCGCTCAGCCGGTATGCCCGGTTGAAGTCAGCCAGCTGACTGTAGCCGAAACCGACCACAAGGCTGCCCTGCACAGTTGGCACCGCGTACACAAAGCCGGCATTGGTGAATGAGGTTTGGGCGTCATCGTAATTGGAGCGCCGGTTCAGATAAACCGCGCTTTCGCTTACGTCGCGCATGCCGATACCAAGGTGAAACTCAGAGTGCTGTGCCAGGCCCAGGGTTGCCGGGTTCAGGATGCTTGCCCCAAAACCGGTGTAGGTTGCGGCCGTGGCTCCGCCCGAAAACAGGGTTGCTGCATCTCCGGCCGGCAGCTGTGTGGAAAAGCGCAGGGCATCAAATCTGTTCTGCGCATCAGCCTGTTTCGGAAATACTGAAAATCCAATTAACAAAAGCGACAGAATAAGCTGAAAAAGTTTTTTTTCCATGATGTATAGATTTCAATCGTGAGAATAGGGAAAAGGGGATTTTTTTAATAAGAGGTATAAACGTGCTATTTGTGGGTTAAGGTGTGAAGGTAATTCAGTAGCTGAGGTGTTTAGATAAAAACTCATCAGCGAAAAAAAAGCAGCTTCTGTACCTGAACAGAAAGCTGCTTTTTAGTTTCGAAGGATGTTTACCCGGCAGTTTTCAGGCCTGATTAGCTCAGGCTAAAAGTTGCGCCGTTGTACATCAGCGGTGAGCTGAGCATAGATACCGGGCTGTCAGAGTTATCGTTGCGGTTCCGGGTGCGTGTTCCGCTGCTGTTACTTCCTGATGAGGAGCGCTGTGGCGTTGCCTGTGTTCCGGAACTGCCGCCGCCCCTGCTACGGCCGGCCTCACCCTGACTGCTGCTGCCACTGTTGCGGTTTCCGGTTGAAGGCGTGTTGTTGTTTCCTCTTGTACGTGGTGGTGTTGCCTGCGTTGAAGAAGGTGCGGGCCTGCGAATTACGGAAGGTGTGGCGGATCCGCCCCGTGTGCGCCGGTCAATGCTGGTCGGCTGAGTGCCGCCCCCGCGGGAGCGTACAGATACAGGGTGTGCGTCAGGGCCGAAATCGTTGCCGCGAATTCTGGTGCGGGTATCACCAGCCAGGCCGCTGCTTCCGGTTCGGTTGCTGCGGATGTTGTTCACATTGCCCCGGTGTACACCGGAGGCGCGCGGACCTCTCACGATATCTGTATTTCCAGACCCGATATTCCAGTTGTTGTACACGATTATGTAGCGACTTCCAAACCACCAGGGGTTATTGAAATGAGCCCAATGACGGTATCTCATGTGGGGAGGGAATGCATAAACACCGTAATAGCTGAAAAAGAAGGGATCATACAGCATAGCATGATGCCAGTAGGGATCGTAGAAATAGCCGGAGCCGAAACCGTAGCCAATAAAAGGAGTTCCCCAATGAAAGCCGATTGAGGCGTGATGCCGGTTCCAGTTATAACTGCGAAACTGCAGGTCGGCATCGAAAACACCGTTATAATAGCCAAGGGCATAAGCGTTTTCTTCCTCACGTGAATAAAAGGAGCTGTACGCATCTGAAGTGTACGGACTCAGGGCTTGCCCGGCAGAGTTCCAGCCACGGGGCCTCTCAATGGTTTCAAGCTGGGTGTAACAGCCCGAAAGAAAAAGTACCGCTGCAAGGGAGCCAATTAAAAATGTCGTTTTCATAATATTACCTCGTTGAGTTGTGCAGCCTTAAACTGAGTGACTCAGTTTTTGTTCCGTATATCCCGTTAACGTCAGTATTCGGATTATGATGTGCCAACGGTAAGACTCATTTTTATTCTGTTTTCAAACTAATTGTTTTCGCATGTAATAGCAAAAAGGCACACAGGTACAATAAACAAAAAAGGGATTCGGAAAGGTCCGAATCCCAAAATTTTTATCTAATACTTACGATTGAAACAAAGTGACTCAGCCTAACCGAGGTAAGCGCGCAGCGCCATGCTTCTGTTGTGATGGCGTAACTTCCTGAGGGCCTTCTCTTTAATCTGGCGCACACGTTCACGGGTAAGATCGAAACGCTCTCCGATTTCCTCAAGGGTGAGGGAGTGCTCACGGCCAATGCCGAAATACAGGCGGATAACCTCAGCTTCGCGGGTGCTCAGCTTGGATAATGCCCGCTCGATTTCAACTTTGAGCGACTCGCTCATCAGCTCAAGATCGGGGTTTGGTGTTTCCTCGTTTTCAAGAACGTCGAGAAGCCTGTTGTCTTCACCCTGCGCAAATGGCGCGTCAACGGAAAGGTGACGTCCGGAAATTTTGAGCGTATCGGCAACTTCAGATACAGTCATATCCAAAGATTCGGAAAGCTCTGCCGCTGACGGAAGCCGCTCGTACTCCTGCTCCAGTTTGGAGAGCTCTTTACCAATTTTGTTGAGTGCGCCAACCCGGTTCAGCGGCAGGCGTACGATACGGCTCTGCTCGGCAAGCGCCTGCAGAATGGACTGGCGAATCCACCATACGGCGTAAGAAATAAACTTGAAACCGCGGGTTTCATCAAAACGCTTGGCTGCTTTTATCAGCCCAAGATTTCCTTCATTGATCAGATCGCCAAGGGATAGCCCCTGATTTTGATACTGCTTGGCTACAGACACAACGAAACGCAGATTGGCCTGCGTTAATTTTTCGAGGGCTTCCTGATCGCCCGCCTGAATGCGTTTCGCAAGCTCAACTTCTTCATCAGGTGTAATGAGACTTACCTTTCCGATTTCCTGTAAATAGCGGTCCAATGATTGCGATTCACGCGTTGATATACCGCTTGGTGCCGGGTTTTTGGGATCTTTTTTCTTTTTCTTTGACACTTAGATATCCGCTTTAAGTTGATTCGAGTTGTGCTTTAGCGATTAACTGATGAATATAAGGCCTTTCAGGGGGCTGAACAAACCTGCTGTGCATTACCTGAAAAGTTGCTTTTACAATTAGTACTGCCATTCATGCATAGAATTTAATTTTAAACGCGGATTGCTGCGTTTACTTGCTGCGCCTGCAATGGCTGTTTTCTTTGGTGAAGCATTCATCAGACAATACGATGCTTTATTTGCCGGAGTACACTGTTTAGTGTGTTTCTTCCGGTTTCTTTTTTTCTGCAAGAAATGAACGGCCTGTGAAAAGGTTTTCAAGGCCGGCCCAATGCATCACTGAAGCGGCAACATCACTGAAGGTCGCCCTTGTGCCCAGTGATTGCCCTTCCAATCCTTTTCCGTAAACGAGCAGTGGCACAAATTCCCGTGCATGATCGGTGCTCACTGTAGTAGGGTCGTTTCCGTGATCGGCAGTTATTACCAGCACGTCGTCATCCTTCAGGTTCGAAAAAAGGGCAGGTATGGCCCGGTCAAACTCTTCGAGCGATCCGGCAAAACCCGCAGGATCGTTGCGGTGGCCAAACAGCTGATCGGTATCGATGAGGTTCACAAATACGAAGCTGTTTTCCGCTGCATGCATCAGGGAAAGCAGCTGAGAGATGCCTTCGGCGTTGCTGTGTGTTTTGCGGTACTGTGTGAAACCGACCCCGCCGAAAAGGTCGATTATTTTGCCGATGGAGTAGGTTTTGATGCCCGCTCCCTGCAGTTCCGACATAATGTTGGGCTCCGGTGCAACCAGCGAGAAATCCTGCCGGTGATCGGTCAGCCGAAAAAACTTACCGGGCTCGCCGGCGAAGGGCCGTGCAATAACCCGCCCGACAGCGTGCTCACCGGTCATGAGTTCTTCGCGCGCAAAACGGCACCAGGCATACAGTTTTTCGAGCGGCACAATATCGGTGTGGGTTGCTACCTGGAAAACGCTGTCGGCGGAGGTATAAACAATGGGCTTGCCGGTTTTTAGGTGCTCTTCCCCGAAATTCCGGATAACATCGGTGCCGGAAAACGGCTTGTTGGCCAGAATACCCGATGTTCCGGTATGCTCAGCAAATGCCTGCGCTATTTCAGCCGGGAAACCTTCGGGATAAGTCGGGAAGGCTTCGGGCATGCGGATACCCGCGATTTCCCAGTGCCCGGTCGTTGAGTCTTTGCCGGCTGAGACCTCCCTCATCTTACCAAAACCACATAGAGAATTCAAAACCGGCGGCACAGTATCAAGGGGGATGATGTTGCCAAGCCCGAGGCGGGTGAAGTTCGGCAGTTCGGGTTTCATGCTGTTAACTACGTGCCCAAGGGTGTTGCTGCCAACATCTCCGTACTGAGCGGCATCTTCCTGATGCCCGCAGCCTACACCATCGAGTATAATCAAATAGAAATTGCTCATTTTAAGTCCCCTGCTGATTTTAGGATGGTTCTGTTCTCTTTTATTGCAGCATTTAGGGCCTTTCGAACAGCCTGAATGCAGTTATATACGTCTGTTTCGCCGGCGGGGATGCAGTATTTTGCAGCAATAAAATCAATATCCGAAGGGTAAACCCGGCCCGCCAGGCCCTGTTCGCGGCTGTGCTGCGCAAAGCGGAGCAGCCACTTATCTGCCTGTTTTTCCTCAGCACGGATGTAAACCAGGCAGATGCTGTCGGAATGAAAGGCTACCAGCCCGCTCAGTCCGGAACGGGCCGGACCCAGATCAAGGATCATCTGACGCTGAATTTCGTTGGTTTTGCGCAGCGCGTTTCGGGTGCGAAGGATGTGATAGTCAGCCGGGGTAACCATCACCAGCCAGGGTTTTGCCCCCTCCGTTTCGGGCTTTCGGTTTTCGAATTCCTGTTCGAGCACGTGCTCCAGCAGTTCCAGGTTATAGGCACCATGCGGGGTTCCGAGCAGCGGTTCTTCGGGTTTGCCCGTGTGCCCGAAACGCGGCTGCCCCAGCTGCAGGCTCACAACGCGGCACATACTGATGTACATGTGCCGCTGCGATTCCGTGAAACGCAGCGGGTCTTCATCCCAAACCAGCAGCAATCCCTGCCGGAAATCAAGCACATCCATCGGGATGGCGAGCGAGGCCCCGGTTGCGGGCGTTTCCGCCGGATGAAAGCGTTTGGGGTTCCCATTAAAATGAAGCGTAAACCGAGGCTCACCCGATTCAAGGGCCAGCCAGGCTTGTGAGTGTTCAGTCAGTTCCAGACCGGCAGGCAGTTCGTGTATCATGGCGCCGGCGCGAAACACAAGTTGCCAACCGCTTCCGTTTTTGAGTGCAAGCACAGCCCCGCCTTTTTTGGTTAGTGCGGCGGCTTCAACAACAAGCCTTCGCAGCAGCTGACAGCTGTTCATGCGGCCAAGCAGGTTTTGGGATGTTTTTTCCTGCCTTGCCCAGCGCTCTTCCTGCTCCAGCATAAAGCTGAGGTCCAGAAAGGTTTGCAGGATGTTTTCCACCGAGTCGTGATAGGCGGTCACCGTTTCCTCTGCAAGTTCCCCTTCCGCAACAGCCCTGGTGAATTCTGCAACAGAGAGGGCTACGGTTTCCCCGTTATTCACAAATGGAATGAGCAGGAGTGTTTTAACCAGCTGATCCTGCTCGCTGATGTGATGGAGGAGCTTAAGTTGCCGGTTTTCATTTCCGGTGTCAATCAGGGCCGGGTGGTCCAGATCGAGCCAGGGGGTGAGAAAGTGCTCTTTGAAGGTGATGCGGTCCTGAAATACGACCTCCTGCAGGTCGGAGTCTGCGCACTCGAGCACCAGCTGCTCCCGGTTGCGGTTTATCCAGTACATGTAGCTGGTTTGGGCGCCAACCGATGCCCGAAGCAGCCTGAGCAGGTTTCGGGCCGCATCCTTGAAGCGCCGTTTTGCCTGTTTCTCAAGCGTTTTATCCCGGTGGATGTCGTTTGCAGTTGCCAAATCAGATGGTGAGCTGTTGCTCATTTTTTTATTAGATCGTGTTTTCTTTTCGGGTGATGTGCTTCCATACCTTCGCCGACTGCGGGGCTTGGGCAGTTTCTGCCTGTTACCCCGGCTGTGCCGGTTTTGCTACGCCTGAGCCGAAACTTCGGCTGCCAGAGCCTCCGCTTCGTCGATAAGCTTGCCGATGAGCGCCACGCCGGCCTGCCAGAAGGCTTTGTCGTTGATGTCAACCCCCATGCGCGCAGTGAGCACCTCCGGCGATTCTGAACCGCCGGCACTGAGCAGCTCCATGTAGCGGTCAGCAAAGCCCTGCGGTGTGCTGCGGTACTGCTCATACAGCGAAAGCACGAGTAATTCGCCAAAGGCGTAGGCATAGACGTAACCCGGCGAGTGCAGGAAGTGCGGAATATAACACCACCAAAGTCCGTAATCGTCACTGAGTTTTACAGACTCCCCGTAGAGTGCGGTTTGTGTTTCCATCCACAGTTCGCTGAACTGCTGCGTGGTAAGTTCGCCTTTTTCGCGGCGGGTAGTGTGGATGGCATTTTCGAAGCGGTTCATTGAAATCTGCCGGAAAACTGTTGCGATGCTGTCGTCAATCTTGCCGCACAGCAGGGCAAGCTTTTCTTTGGGATCGCTGAGCGTTGCCATGAGGTCGCGGAAAACCAGCATCTCCCCGAAAACCGAAGCCGTTTCTGCGGTAGTAAGCGGGGTGCCTGACTGCAGCGGACCGCGCTCGCGCGAAAGGTACTGATGCACGCCGTGCCCAAGCTCATGCGCCAGGGTTTGTACATCGCGCACGCGGCCGTCGTAGTTCATAAATACGTAGGGGTGCACGGAGTCAGCCGTCGAGGCCGAGTAGGCCCCGCCCCGTTTCCCCGGCCTGATGGCGGCATCAATCCAGTTTTTCTCAAAAAAATGCCCGGCAATTTCGCCCATTTTCGGATGGAAGCCGCCGTAGGCCTCAAGCACCATCTTGCGGGCTTCCTGCCAGGTAACGACGGTTTCATTTTGTGCGAGCGGTGCGTAGCGGTCGTAATCATGCATCTGATCCAGGCCAAGCAGCTTCGCTTTCATCCGGTAGTAACGCTGCACCAGCGGGTAGGCATCGGTTACGGCCTCAACCAGCGATTCCACGGTTTCGTCTTTGATCTCGTTGGAAAGGTTTCGGGAGGTCACCCAGCTCGGGTAGCCGCGCAGCTTATCGTTGGTGCTTTTGTCGGCCAGCAGGGTGTTGAACACAAAGGTGAGCGGACGGCTCAGCTCTTTGAAGCCCGCCGTGAGGGAGGCCGCGGCCTTGCGACGGGTTTCGCGGTCGGGCGCGTGCATCTTGCTGAGCACCTGCTGCTCGGGCACCTTCTCCCCGTCGAGATCGAAGCGTGCTGCACCGAGGGTTTCATCGAAAAACCGCACCCACGCACGGGCGCCGGTCACGGATTTTGCCGAGAGCACCTTTTCTTCGGCCTCGGTAAGCATGTGCGGCTTGTACTTGCGGGAGCTTTCGAGATAGTGCCGGTAAAAGGCGAGCTCAGGGGCATCAATCAGGCTTTGGGCGTGGGCATCATCGAGCGCAAGCCATTCCAGGTCGAAGAAAACGAGCTTCTGCCTGAGTTCAGAGCCCAGCTCGCTCGTTTGCTGAAGCAGTTTGCCCAGAGCGGCATCTTCGGTGTTGGTGCTCCAGTTCAGGTAGGCGTAGGAGCCGATTTTGCTGCTGAGGTCGTTCAGCTTTTCGTAGCCCGCGAGGGCTTCTTTGAGTTCTTCCGCACTAAGGGCTGCGATGCGGCCTTTCCAGCGGGCGGCAAATGCGTCGGCTTCTTCGCCTATGCGCTTCATGTCGCTGGTTAAATTATCGTCGTCGGGAGCCGTGTATAAATCGGACAGGTCCCACCTGATGGTTTCAGCTCCGTGCTGTGTACTCATAAAAATATCGGGTTGATTAGAACAGTTAATGAAAAAAGGAGATTGTTCCGGACTTGAAGCCTTAATAAATAAAGATCAGTGATTATTCAGAAATGAAGCAAATCGTCAGCCTCTGTTCAGACTATCGGGCGTTTCAGGCATCCGGAATGTATCGGTATCTATTCCTCTAAAGAAAACAAAAATATCACAAATCAAACAGCAGTATCTGTTTTTAAAGCTGTCGTATTTAAGCGGCAGATTAAGTATTTTGCAAGTTAAGCAGTGTTAAAAGCGCTTTCTTGAAGCAGTCGTCCTTCCAAAGGATGTATGCTAAAATGAACGTCCGCAGATGAAAGTTAACGGACGCAGCAATAAGCTGCTTAAAATGCTACAAAACCAATGAATTAGCGTGCTGATTTTCGATTGTTTCCCGGCTGCATCATTTTAAAGGGGGAAAGTTTTTTTGCAGGTATCCTCTTTGTTGCCGAACTGAAATTCAGGCCGCGTTAAATTCAGGCTTTACTATTATTTAAGTCCTATTTACTCACCCAACTCACTACTGCCTTGAAGTCACTTGAAGAATTATTTGGCCCGAATGCAGCCCTTGTCGAAGAATTATTAAAACAATATCAGGAAGATCCGGATTCGGTTCCTGAATACTGGCGCAATTATTTTGACGAATATCTCAGCAAGCTCGGCGACGGTTCTGTTGTGGCCGCTCAGCCTGCTGCACAGGCGAAGGCCGCAACCAACGGTTCAGCGGTTGCACAGCCGCCTGCCCCCAAAGCCCCTGAAGCCAAGGCCGCCCCGGCTGCCAAAGCTGCGAAGAAACCCGCTGAAAAATCTGATGATGTGCGGATCGAGCCTTTGCGCGGTGCTTCAGCGAAAATCGCGGAGAATATGGATGAAAGTCTCGAACTTCCTACCGCTACCTCGCTGCGCGTAATTCCGGTTAAAATGCTGTTTGAAGACCGGAACATCATCAACAAACACCTCACCGAGCGCGGCGAGCCGAAGGCGACCTTCACCCATTTTATCGGCTGGGCGGTTATCCGTGCGCTGAAGGAGGTGCCTTCCATGAACGCCTACTACGATACCGACGAAAAAGGGCGCCCCGTGAAGGTGTACCCCAATGATGTGAACCTCGGCATCGCGATCGACCTGCCCGGCAAGGGCGGCTCCCGCAATCTGGTGGTTGCCAACATCAAGAAAGTTGACAAGATGACTTTCCGGGAGTTCCTGCACGCCTATTACGAGCTGATCGCCCGTGCCCGTAACGGTCAGCTGGATGTGCCCGATTTTCAGGGAACAACCATCAGCATCACCAATCCCGGTACCATAGGCACAGTTTCCTCGCTGCCCCGCCTGATGAAAGGGCAGGGCACCATCGTGGCCACCGGCGCTATGGATTACCCCGCTGAGTTTCAGTCGATGTCCGAAGAGCTGCTGAATCATCTTGGTATCAGCAAGGTGATGACCATGACGAGCACCTACGATCACCGCATCATTCAGGGCGCGGAGAGCGGCATGTTCCTGTCCAAAATTCATACGCTGCTTACCGGCAACGGCGATTTTTACGACTCCATTTTCGCGGATCTGGATATTCCTTACGATCCGATTCCGTTTGGACGCGATAATTACTCCGGACTCATTGGCGGCAATGCCGACAATCTTGCCGCTACCAAAAAGGCTGTTTCGGTACTCAATCTCATCAATATGTACCGCACGCACGGGCATGTGTTGGCCAACATCAATCCGCTGAAGCACGGCCCCGGCCATCATCCCGAGCTGGATTACGAGTATCATGGCCTCACCATGTGGGATATGGACCGCGAGTTTTACTGCGGCGGTCTCGGCGGCCTCGAAAAGGCACCGCTTCGCGATATCGTGAGCCTGCTGCGCGATACCTATTGCGGCAAAATCGGCGCCGAGTACACGCATATTCTGAACCTGAGTGAGCGCAACTGGCTCACCGACAGCATGGAAAGCACGCTGAACGTGCCGGATCTCGATAAAGAAGACCGCCGCCTCATCCTCAAGAAACTCAATCAGGCATCTGCGTTTGAGGAGTTCCTCCACAAGAAATACATCGGCCATAAGCGCTTCTCGCTGGAAGGAGCTGAGTCGGTAATCCCGACCATCAACCACATGCTTGAGCGGGCCGGCGGTTACGGTGTTGAGGAAGTCGTTTTCGGGATGGCACACCGCGGCCGTCTGAACGTGCTCGTGAACATTATGGGCAAATCTTATAAGCAGATTTTTTCTGAGTTCGAAGGAAATATCGATCCCGACAGCGCGCAGGGCTCCGGTGATGTGAAATATCACCTCGGTACCCGCAGTATTTTCAAAACAGCTGACGGCAAAGAAATCAAGCTTGAGCTGATGCCCAACCCCTCGCACCTCGAATCGGTGAATCCGGTTGTGGAAGGAGCGGTGCGCGCCAAGCAGGACCTCATCAGCGAGAACAATGAGGACAGCGGCAGCAAGGTTATCCCGCTGCTCATCCACGGGGATGCCGCCTTCGCCGGACAGGGCGTTGTGGCCGAAACCCTCACCATGTCGCAGCTGAAGGGCTACAAGACCGGCGGTACCATCCATCTGATTATCAACAATCAGATCGGGTTCACAACCCTGCCGCAAGACGGCCGCTCAACACGCTACGCCTCCGATCTGGCCAAGATGATTCTGGCCCCGATTTTCCACGTAAATGGCGACGACCCCGAAGCCTGTGTTCATGCCATGAACCTCGCCCTCGACTACCGTCAGCGTTTCGGAAAGGATGTGGTGATCGACCTCATCTGCTACCGCAAGCACGGCCACAATGAGGGCGACGAGCCCGCATTCACACAGCCGGGCCTGTACCGCGAAATTAAGGATCACCCGCAGGTACGCGAAATTTACACGCAGGAGCTGCTTCGCAAAAAAGAACTCTCGCAGGAGGAAGTTGACGAAATCTTCAAAGAGTTCGACGAAATTCTCGAGCAGGCTTTCAATGATGCCAAATCGCTGCCAAGCTATCAGATCGGCGAGAAAGACACCTTGCGGAAGTACAGCAGCCAAAGTGAACGCAATAAGGTAACCAATACCTCAATTGATTCGCAGAAGCTGATTGATATTGCTTACAAAATCAATACGGTTCCGTCTGATTTTGATGCCAACCCCAAACTGCTGCGCATTCTTGCCAAACGCAGTGAAATTGTGGAGAAAAACCAGAAGAAAATCGATTGGGGCTACGGCGAAGCGCTGGCTTTCGGCAGTTTGCTGGTGCAGGGCGTGCCGATTCGCCTTGCCGGTCAGGATTCTGAGCGCGGTACTTTTTCCCACCGGCACGCCGTGCTGCACGGTACCGAAACGAGTCAGAAGTTCACGCCGCTTAACCATCTTGATGAGGGGCAGGCGAAGTTTCAGGTGTACAACAGCCTGCTGAGTGAGTTCGCGGCCCTTGGCTATGAATTCGGCTACAGCGCATCGCGGCCGGAATCGCTGGTGCTTTGGGAAGCTCAGTTCGGCGATTTCGTGAACGGCGCGCAAATCATCATCGATCAGTACCTGTCGTCGTCTGAAACCAAATGGCGGCAGACCTCAAGCCTGATGATGCTCCTGCCGCATGGCTATGAAGGTCAGGGCCCGGAGCACTCCTCGGCTCGTATTGAGCGCTTCCTGCAGCTTTGCGCGGAAGACAACATGCGCATCTGCAACTGTACGACCCCGGCGCAGCTGTTCCACCTGATTCGCCGTCAGGCCCTTTCGCCCAACAAGAAGCCAACCATTCTGTTCACACCGAAGAGCCTGCTGCGGCACCCGCTGGCAGTTTCCAGCACCGAGGAGCTGGCAAACGGCCGCTTCAACTACGTGTTAGGTGATGCTGAGGTGAATGCTTCTGATGTGCGCAAAATCGTGTTCTGTTCCGGCAAGGTGTACTACGACCTGTACAACAAGCGCAAGGAAACGGAAGCCAAAGATATCGCGCTCGTGCGCATCGAGCAGTACTACCCGTTCCCGGATGCAGACGTGCGCGCGGAGATCAGTCAGTACCCGAACCTCAGGGAAATTGTGTGGTGTCAGGAAGAACCCCGCAACATGGGCGCATGGACCTACATCCGCTCCCGCTTTGAGTACGACCTGAAAGATGACTATCAGATCAAATACGCGGGCCGTTTCCCGTCGGCTTCTCCGGCTGCCGGAACCATGAAGCTGCACACCGCCGAGCAGGAAAAACTTGTGGCCGAAGCCCTGAAGTAATTCAGGTTTCGAAACACATCACTCTATAAACAAAGCCCCGTTGCCAACAGCGACGGGGCTTTGTTGTTTTTTTGGAAGGGTGATGGAGCCGAGATTTTATGCAATATGGAAGTTCAATTTCCAAATTACATAAAAGTGAAGCGTGCTGTCATTCGGCGTCTTCCGTTTCCTCAGTAAATATGGCCGGAAGTGCAGAACCGGTGAGATGTGTGAAGCCTGTTATCCGGATGCCCAGCTGTTCGTACTGCTCGACTCCGCCGTAGATAAGATGCAGACGGGTTTCGGGCTGTATTTTTTGAAATTTAGTAAGGCCTTTGAAATAATCTTTAGTGATGGTTTTTCCGCTCTTGATTTCGCAGGCGTGCAGACTGCCGTTGCGCTCAAAAAGCAGGTCAATTTCGTTTTGATTCGAATCCCGCCAAAAATAAAGGTCAGGCTTTTCGCCGGCATTCGACAGGAATTTCCGGAACTCAAGAAGCACGAGGTTTTCAAACAAGGCGCCCCGCATAAAGTGGAGCTCGGCATCAGCCTGCCTGCGAAGCCCGAGCAGACTGCAGAGCAGGCCCGTATCACAGAAGTACAGTTTTGGTGATTTTATTACCCGCTTGTTGAAATTTTTGAAGTAAGGCGGCAGCCGGAAAACGATAAATGAAGCTTCGAGCAGTCTGATCCACGCTTCGGCAGTGTGGTTGCTGATGCCGGCATCGGCAGCGAGGCTGTTCACGTTCAGGAGCTGCCCCGCACGGCCTGCAAGCAGCATCAGGAATTTCCGAAACTGATTCAGGTTGGCAACATTCTGAAGCTTACGCACATCCCGCTCAATGTAGGTTTGAATGTAGGCCGGATAGAAATCGGCAGGATGAATGTGCTGATCGAAAATGCGGGGGTAACCGCCGTAAAAAATAAGGCGCTCCCAGTTTTGTGGCTTTTCTCCCTGATGAAGCTCCCGGGCTGAAAACGGCATCAGGTAAAGCAGTGCGACCCGCCCGGCAAGAGATTGGGAGATTTGCTCCATCATCAGAAAATGCTGCGATCCGGTGAGCACATACTCCCCGTTGATCCCGCGTTCATCCGTGAAAACCTGCAAGTACGAAAACAAGTCCGGCACGTTTTGAATCTCGTCCAGAATGACGCCCTTTTGGTAGCGTTCAAGAAATCCGCGGGGGTCAGAAGCGGCATATGCTCTTGTTTCGGGGAGTTCAAGATTAACGTAGGCATAAGCCGGAAACAGCGCCCGGAGGAGCGTGGTTTTTCCCGATTGGCGCGGACCAAGCACGGCAAGCATCGGAAACTTTTTAATCAGGCCGGAAATTTTTCGGGTGAGGTCTCTTGCGATCATTTTTATGCAATTTGGAAGTTCAATTTCCAAATTACATAAAAAAATTGATTTCAGCCTTTGATTATCCCGGAAGGAGTAACCCGCGGACTGCCCGGCTGATTTGATTCGATTCGCCCGTACAACTCCCCCGTTTTTGTTCTTGCATTCACAGCACAGTTTCAGGATTATAGGAGGCTACTTACCAAATTTTTTGATGCGTCCGCTGCCTGACCGGTTTGGGATGCCTTCACCCGAAAACCTACCATGAGAATTTTACACACGGCCGACTGGCACCTCGGCAAGCGGCTGGATCGCTTTGAGCGGCTCGATGAACAGCGGCAGGTGATGCAGGAAATCTGCGACATCGCCGAAGCGCAGAAGGCCGATTTGGTGCTGATTGCCGGCGATTTGTTCGATACCTTCAACCCGCCAACGCAGGCGACCGAGCTGTTTTACAAGACGCTGAAACGGCTTTCAGCCGACGGCCGTCGGGCTGTGGTGGCCATCGCGGGCAATCACGATTCCGCTGACCGCATCGCCGCGCCTGATCCGCTTGCGCGGGAGTGCGGCATACTGCTGGCTGGCTACCCCGACAGCGTGATTCCGGTTTTTGAGCTGGGCAGCGGGCTGCGCATCCTCCAAAGTGAACCCGGATTTGCGGAGCTTGCCTTGCCCGGGGTTCAGGCGCCGGTGCGCATCCTCCTTGCACCCTATGCGAACGAGCAGCGCCTCAGGACCTTTCTCGGGCTCGAGGCGGCGGAGCAAAACCTGCGCGACCAGCTCGCCGATCGCTGGAAGGCGCTGGCTGATAAGCACTGCGACGAGGCCGGGGTAAATCTGCTGGTCGCGCATCTTTTTTTTACGCCGGCAAGCGGTGAAAAACTGGAAGAGCCCGAGGATGAGAAGCCGGTGCTGCACGTAGGCGGGGCGCAGCAGCTATATGCCGACGCCATCCCGCCGCAGGTTCAGTACACCGCTTTGGGGCACCTGCACCGCTACATCGAAATCCGGAAAGGCGAGCGGCCGGTGGTGTACAGCAGCAGTCCGCTGAGCTACAGCTTCAGCGAGGCCGAGCAGCAAAAGTACGTGGTGATGATCGATGCCGAACCCGGCCGACCTGTGCGCACGGAGCGCATCCCCCTGCAGAGCGGGCGCCCGCTGAAGCGCCTCCGGGCGACGGGCATGGACGAGGCGCTGCACGTGCTTCGCGAGAACGCGCAGGCGCTGGTGGAGCTGAGCCTTACAACCGAGACCTACCTCAACGCCGACGAAACCCGGCAGCTGCACGATGCGCATGAGGGCATCGTGGCCATCATCCCGAATGTGCGGCAGCAGGATGCGGCCCCGGAGGAGGAGGCCGGCCTGATCGACCTGCAGCGCCCGATGGAGGAGCTGTTCGCCGACTACTTCCGGAGCAAAAACGCAAACCTCGATCCGGGGGAAGGCCTCATGGCGCTGTTCCGCGAAATCCGGTCGGGTGCGGCCGAAAGGGAGGGCGGCCAATGATTCCCCAAAAACTCACGATTGAAGGCCTGTACTCGTATCAGGCCGCCCAAACCATTGATTTTACGCGCCTGATCGAATCGCAGCTGTTCGGCATATTCGGCACGGTAGGCTCGGGGAAATCTTCGATTCTCGAGGCCATCGCCTTTGCGATTTACGGACAAACCGAGCGCCTCAATCAGGCCGACGGGCGCAACTACAACATGATGAACCTCAAATCGAACCGGCTGCTCATCGATTTTGAGTGCATCAATGCGAAGCTGGAACACTGGCGCTTTGTGGTGGAAGGGAAGCGGAATTCCCGGCAGTTTGAGAAGGTGAACACCTTCAGCCGCCGCATCCTGAAGCGGGAAGACGACGGGAGCTGGACCCCGGTTGAGGACGCCAATCCGGATGACATCATCGGGCTGAGCTACGACAACTTCCGGCGGACCATCATCATCCCGCAGGGGAAATTTCAGGAGTTCCTGCAGCTTGGCGCAACCGACCGCACCCGCATGCTGAAAGAAATCTTCGACCTCGACCGCTTCGAGTTCAGCATGCAAACGGGCGCCCTCATCAATCGCGAAAAAGAACGAAGCGAAAACCTGCGGGGTCAGCTGAAGCAGCACGAAGGGCTGGACGAAGCCTCCATCACCCTGCAAAAAGAAAAACTTGCCGCACTTGAGGAGGCCGTTCAGACGTCGGATCAAACGCTGGGGAGGCTCCGTAAGGAAGAAAGCCGGCTTGCGCTCATTCAGCAGAAAGCCGAGATGCGGGAAAAGCTGGCGCGGGAACTGGCCGGGATGGAGGCACGCGGGGCCGAAATCGAAGATGCTGAAACGCAGCTCAAAGCCTACGAAGCTTGTGTGCGGATTTTTGCTGAGCCGGTGCGTACGGCGGAGCGGCTGCGCGCCGAGCGGGACGGGCTGCAGGCGAGCTTTGATGCGCTGAGCGCTGAGCAGCAAAAAGTAGCAGGTGAGCTGGGTGCCGCGGTTCGGGCATTGGATGAAATCCGGCCGGAGTACGAAAAGCGGGATCTGCGGCAGCGGGAAGCCGATGACCTCAGCGGCATGCTGCGAATCAGGACCGAAATGGAAAGTCTTGACGGGCTGAAAGAAAAGCTGGGCGCGAAAAAGACGCAGACGCAGGAACTGGCAGCAAAAGCTGAAGCGGCGAAAGGAGCATTGGATGCGCTTCAGGCAAAGCTGCGCGAAATGGAGGAAACGGCGCCTGACATGGCCAAGCTGGCCGAAATCAGGAACTGGTATGTGCTGCGGCTCGGGCATAAGATGCAGCTGGATAAAGCAGCACATGAGGCGGAAGCGGCACAGGCGGAGCTGGAAAAATGCCGGGAATCCTTCAGGCGCGGCTGTGAGAAAATGGAGCTGAGTCTGGGAATTTTGGCTGAAGCCGATGCCGGAACAGCGGAGCTCATCGCGCTGCTGATGCAGGATGAGGAGCTGACCGGCCGGGACCGCGTGCAGGCTGCGCAGCGGTGTGAGCAGCTGGCGGTTCAGGTAAAGCTGGAAGATTTCGCCGGTGCGCTGGAAGAGGGCAGGGCGTGCCCGCTGTGCGGGGCGACCCATCACCCGGAGCCGCTGCACGGCAAAAGTGCGGCGCAGCTGAAGCATGCCCGGGACGTCCTCAAAAAGCTGGACGAGCGCCTGGAGGAAATCAGGAAATTCACGCGCGGCTTTGACAAGCTCGGGGGGCAGCTCGAAACGGCTAAAACGCAGCTCGACAAGCTGCAAACAAAAGTCCGGGACGCGCAGGGTGTATTGGCGGAGCATCTTTCGGCTTTTGTCTGGAGCGGATTTGACCCGGAGGACCGGGCTCAGCTCGACGCCGCATTCAGGGCTGCTGAAGCGCATCAGGCCAGCTACAGACAAGGGCGGGCCAAGCGGGATGCGGATGAGAAAACCCTCAGAGGGCTTCAGGAAGAGCTGGAAGCGCTGAAAGCCGACATGCAGAAACTTCAGGATCAGGCCGGAAAATTTGAGGCAAACATAGAAGCGGAAATCCGGCAGCTGAAGGTGCTTCAGTGGCCGGATTATGGACTGATGCCATCCCCCGAAATCAAAAAACAGCGCGATCAGATTCTGGAAAAGCGCAGCAAAACGGTCGAAGCTTTTGATAAACTGGAAGCCGCGGTGCGTGAACTCGAAAACCGTCAGGGTGAAATAAAGGGCAGCCTCGAAGTGGTGAAGCGCGATTTGGCGTCGAGGTCAGCGGAGTGCAAGGCAGCGGAAGAAACGCTTCAAAAGCTGATTACGGACAGCGACCATGCCGGTCTTGCTGCCGTGAAGCAGGTGCTTGACCTTCGGCTCGATGCGGAAAAGCTGCGCGGAGAAATCTTGGCATTCAGAGAAAGGCGCAGCAGGATCAGGACCAAACTTAGTGAGCTCGAAGCCGAAACCGGCGGTCAGCAGTTTGATGCCGAAGCCTTTGAAGCACTCAGGCAGCAGCTGAAGGAAGAGGAAGCGGCGCACCAAAATGCCGTTAAAGAGCTGGGAGCGGCCCAAAAAGAGCTGGTGAGGCTGGAAAAGAATTTGGGGGAGAAGCGTGAACTGGAGCAGCAGCTGGCGCAGGCTGAGCACCGCCTCGGTGACCTGGATACGCTGCGAAAGCTGTTCGCCCGAAGCGGCTTTGTGGAGTACATCTCGACGGTGTACCTGCGGCAGCTGTGCGAGGTTGCCAACCGGCGCTTCTACAAGCTCAGCCGGCAGCAGCTGCGGCTGGAGCTCTCGGCCGACAACAAATTCGAGGTGCGGGATTTCCTCAACGAAGGGCGGCTGCGCAGCGTGAAGACGCTCTCCGGCGGGCAGACCTTTCAGGCCTCGCTTTGCCTCGCGCTGGCACTTGCCGAAAGCGTGCAGAGCCGCAGCAAAAGCCGGCAGAACTTTTTCTTTCTGGATGAAGGCTTTGGCTCACTCGACCGGGAATCGCTGCAAACGGTATTTGCCACGCTCAAGTCGCTGCGGGAGGAGAGCCGGGTTGTGGGCATTATTTCGCACGTGGAAGAGCTTCAGCAGGAGATCGATGTTTTTCTCAAAATCGGAAACGATGCACAGCGGGGCAGCAGGGTTTACCCAAGCTGGCAGGGGCTGCCGGGTTAGGACAGGCTGCGGGGCGGGGTAAGGAATCATCATCATCACACAAAACAAGAGGCACAAAATTATGGAAAAGCTTTTTCTGGAGAACATCCGCACAATTCTGGTGCGCGATTTGGGGAAACTCATTGCTGAGGTGCAGGCCTATGAACATGAAGAAGACCTTTGGGAGCTTCGCGGAGAAATCAGCAACAGTCCCGGCACGCTGTGCCTGCATGTGGCGGGGAACCTGAATCATTTTGTCGGGGCCCGGCTGGGTGATACGGGCTATGTGCGCGAACGGGAGCGGGAGTTTACGGAAAGGGGCGTAAGCCGGCAGGAAATCATCGCCCGCCTCGTGCAGACCCGCAGCATGGTGGATGAAGTGCTGCGCCGCCTGCCTGCCGAAAAGGCCGCCGCGCCCTACCCCGAAGACAAATTCCCGGACAACCCCGACACAGCATTTCTGCTGATTCACCTCACCGGCCATCTCAC
>JAFIET010000174.1 GCA_020832405.1 Balneolales bacterium | reverse complement strand
GCAGTCAAATGTTCCTGGCCAATACCACATATAATATAGTCGCCTGGACTTCCATGCCCAACAACGTTGTTGATACCATTAATTTCAACGATACCCTCACGGCTTCGGTCTCGCCTGCCAGCAGTGGTACATTTACCATAAATTCGGGCCTCGCGACTTCGGGAACCAATTTCCAGTCCTTTACTGATTTTGCAAATTTCATGAACATCAATGGAATTTGTGGCCCGGTTGTGGCCAATGTGGCGCCATCTTCAGGCCCCTATAATGAAAGGGTGCAATTTGAAGAAATTACAGGAGCATCTTCCGTAAACACCATTACCATTAACGGAAATGGAAATACCTTGTCTTTTGCCGGTGATGCGACCAACAGAACTACGCTTACCCTTAACGGCACGGATTACCTCACCATCGATAATTTAAATATTGTTGCTGCGGGTGTTACCTATGCATGGGTTTTGTTTATGAACCAAGGCGCCGATCACAATACATTTAAAAATTGTTCGCTTTCAACATCCACATCCAGTGCTTCAACTTTTGTGTGTAATGTGGTTATGAGTGGTAGTCCTACTGGAGCCACTACGGCCGGAAATGCCGGAAGTTATAATACTTTTGAAAACAACGTACACATCGGTGGTTATTACGGATTCGCCATGAACGGGCCTTCTGCCGCCTCCAAAAATGTGGGAAATAAAATCCTGAACAGTGTATTTGAAGATTTCTATTTTTATGGTATGTACATTCGTTCGCAAGACAGCATTACCATCAATGGTAATGACCTAAGTCGGAGTGGAAGAACTAGCCTTTCTACATTTTACGGATTGTACTTTGCGACCGGAATTGAAGGTGCCAGAATTTTGAACAACAGAATTCACGATAATTCAAATCAAAATACCGCCTCAACGGCTGCGGCGTATCCCATTTATATGACGGGTGCGACCGGCACTGCAGGAAACCCAAACCTCATGGCCAATAACTTGGTTTACAACATCAATAGCAATGGTCTTCTTTACGGGATGTACCTATTAGGCACGGCTAATAATTTCTGGAATATCTACCACAATACCATTGTCATCGATAATCCAACGGCTTCAACAACCACAAATACCCGCCTATTGTGGTTATCTGGGAATCAGGCCAACATGAATATTAAAAACAACATATTCTATTTGGATAGAGGTGCCGGAGGAACGCAATACATGATTTATTTAACCAGTGCATTGACTTCCGCAGACATCAACAACAACAATTATTATACGCCAAACTCTAATGTGATTTTCGGTTTCAACGGTGCCAATACAAATAACTTTGCCGACTGGCAGTCAGCCGGTAGAGACGCCAATGGCTTATTTGCCGATCCTGTATTTCAGGGCGGAACCGGACCAGACCCTCTACAACCTACAGCTCCGGTCATTAAGTTTTTGGGAACAAATGTATTGTCTGATGTCCCATTTGACATTTTAGGTATGCCAAGAACCCCTGCACCTGATCCCGGTGCATATCAGTTTGAACCACCTCAAGGAATCGACATGGCCATCACCAAATTCATCAGTCCAAACGCATCATGCCCCGGGACGGTGAATGTGGAAATTGAGGTAGGTAACTTCGCCTCTGATACGGCAACAACCTTTACCGTAAACTGGTCTATCAACTCCGTGGCTCAAACCCCGGTTGTACAAAGTGGCTTGTTCCTTCCGGGTTCATTGTCGTCTATTTTTTTTGGTTGCTTCACCCTGGCACCCGGTGTTGCCTACAATATTGAAGCAACCATTGTAAATGTTGGTCCAACTAATGATATTGATTTGACCAACAATCAAATGAGTCTTATCGATTACCGTTCAGGACTCAGTGGCACCTATACGATAAACCAATTGGCAACACCTTCAGCTTCCAACTTCTCGAGTTTTGTAGAAGCCCGTGATGCTTTAAATGATTATGGTGTTTGTGGCCCGGTAGTTTTCAATGTTTTGGCCGGCACTGGCCCATACAATGAGC
>JAFIET010000173.1 GCA_020832405.1 Balneolales bacterium | reverse complement strand
TACCATCAACAATTTTCCCAAAACCGTCAGCAACATAAATGTCTCCCTCCTGCAACATATCTATGGGCCATGAATTACTGGGACCAATTTGACCCTCTTTATGACCTTTTTCAAGCATCCGTTTATTTACATCTGGTCGCAGTGGCATATAAGCTGCGGTAAGCGCCCTTCCTACAAATGGCTCATCATGCAGCATTTTCCAGCCATCTTCATATTGGTTATTAAAGCCCTCATTGCGCAGAATACCCCACACTTCCTCAAAAGAAATACTCTTAAGCCTTTCAATGAGTTTATCATCAGCTTTGGGACGACCATCCGGTAAACGCGGGCCAGACCATTCCTGGGTGTAAAAAGCGATAGACTCCTTACTGGCAGGCAATTGCGCCTGCATTTCGCTGAGAGGCGCCAAGACAAGAAGCGCCAACGAATACAGAAAAACAGATTTCATAATCCTGGAATTTTGTTGTTTAAGTTGTACAAGGTAAAATTATCTAATCTTTATCTTCTTTTAAATCTTCTCCCGGTAGTTTTTTACTGCGCCACCAGGTTGCCAGAGAAGAGCCGGTAATATTCATCATAGGGCCAAAAACAGCTGGTGCCAGACCCACTGTTGCTACTTTTCCCATTTCCATGGCAAGACCACTGGCAAGACCTCCGTTTTGCATACCAACTTCAAGGGAAATAGTACGGCATGTTTTTTCATCCATGCCCAGTATCCGGCAAATCCAATAGCCAAGCGTATATCCTGTAAGATTGTGCAATAAACAAGCAATAATAAGTAAATACCCCATCTGTAAAAGATTATCCCTGCCGGCAGCTGTAATTATGGTAATAATAATAGCTATGCCTGCCATAGAAACAAGTGGCATCAAGCGATTGATCCAGGCTGCCCGACCACGTGCCAGGCGATTGACGACAAGCCCCAGTGCAATTGGTATGATTACCATTTTGATTATGCTCCACATCATTGCCCAAAATTGAATCTCAACGTATTCCTGTGCCAGAAATTTCATTAACAAGGGGGTCATAAGAGGTGCCAGCAGTGTGGCTACTGCAGTAAGTGTCACCGACAAGGCCAGATTTGCCCTTGCCAGAAATGACATTACATTAGATGCCAGTCCACTGGGTGATGATCCTACCAAAATTACACCGGCTGCTATTTCAGGAGGAAACTTAAAAACAAAAAGTACTGCCATCGCGATCAATGGCATAATACTAAACTGACATATAATTCCCACAAAAACCCCTTGTGGCATTTTTACGACTCCCTCAAAATCTTTGATGCTCATCTGAGAACCCATACCAAACATAATAATTTGCAACAGGGGTACTATAAGTTTTTGAAAATTAAAATCTCCTATACTTTTAAAATATTCCGGAAAATACATCGAAATAGAAACCGCAGCAAAAATGATAAAGGTATAGGAAAAGCCCCTGATGGCTGGTATACCTCGCATAGCCAGGGCCAGGAAAATAAAAAAAGCGCTCAGGAGAATACCTCCCTCAGGATTTTGGTAAAAAGGATAAAACAACACAATGCATAGCCCACTCATTATCAGGAATATCCTAGTAAAAAGACTATATCTGCTCATGGTAATCCAGTAAAAATGTATATTTACAAGTTAAGCGATTTATCAAATTTATAAATAATCATTTCAATTTTTCATTAAGTTAGAATATTTTGTGGTGTGTATCATACAATAAGGGATTAAGGTAGTACAATTCTCTGAAGCAACATAAACTAATTAAGAATCATGAAAAATCTGTTCCCCAAAAAACCTGTATTGCAAAAAAAACAAGATCCTTCGCAAAACCGCAGGACTTTTATCCGAAACGCCGGCTTGGGTGGCCTTGCCCTGGGATTAATGTTTGATGGAAGAATTGAGGAAGAAATGGAGTACATTACGCAAAGGGTAAAGCGCAGTTCAAAGCCATCGGAGTTAAAAATCACTGATATGCGTATTGCCTGGGTAGAAAAAGCTCCTATGCCCTGTCCTATCATTCGCATAGA
>JAFIET010000172.1 GCA_020832405.1 Balneolales bacterium | reverse complement strand
CGTATCGATCCGGGTGGAGGCCAGTTCGATCCCACCCCTCTTACCGGGGCTGTAGGTCACCGAGAACCGGTTCCGTTCGAGCGGACTCCCGGGAGTCCCGCGCTCCACGGTCAGCGTGCAGGTCCATTGCGTGGCGGGGTTTTCCCCGGCTCCCGTCCACAGCAGCTGGTCCGCCTGCGTGAACGTGACGCAAGGCCCGGAGAGTTCGAGGGCTCCCGGGTCGTGGGAAGATTCCAGCGTCTGCTTCATCAGCAGCAATGGCTGCACCAGGGATGACTTGCCGCTGCTGTTGCGCCCGGCAAGGATCGTCAAGGGACGAATCTCCACACTCGTCCGGTCGCGGAACGATTTGAAACCCTCGAGTTCAAGCCGAACCAGTCGATCAGGAGCCGCTGTCCTGTTGCCGTCCCGGTCTCTCATGCTCCTGTCGGCTCCAACCATCCCGTGGTCTCCGGATTCCGGGCGCGGCGCGCGTGCGCTGCCGCTCCATACCGCCATCTCCGGCCGTCAGGGCTAGCACCCACACGCCAGAGCCGCAACGATTCGACCTTCGAGCGCGCTCCTCCGTTGACGGGTGAACCGCGCCGTCCCGCACCTGCTCGCCCGCCCCCCTACTCCCCCAGCTCCGGCGGCGCGTCCTCCTCCGGCTCCTCGGCGTCGCTCTGGCCGAGCACATCGGAAATCACCCGCCGGGTGATGCCGTGCAGGTACCGCTGGAGCACGTCGGAGAAGGCGAGATACTCCGGCCAGATGGTCCCATCGATCATCGACTTCGTCGCGCGGCACATCACCGTGGTGCGACGCTGTCTCCTGTACCGAAAGGGCCGGACGCCATGCTTGCGGCAGATCGCGACGAAGAGGTCGCGATTCCATTCGTCCGGCATCGAAAACTGCCACTCGGTCTCCAGCTCTGCTTCCAGGCGTCCCGCCTTCTCCCGCAGCCGCTCCGCCGAGGAGGCCGCGGCAGCGCGCTCCCCCTCGGTGGTCGCACCCCGGTACAGGGCTTCGATCTTGCGGAGCTTGTCGAGAATGCGTTCGAGATCGTCCATCCGTGATTCCTTCTGCAGGGGAGACCGCTGCCCACCGCCCGCTGAGCGATGTAGCGCGAGTCGGTAGGCGCGTCATCGGTATCGTCCGATCTCATGCGTCTGCAGGAAGCGTCGATGACGGACCGATCCGCTGGTCCACGGTCAGAGCCACTCGAGTTCCTGCGATCGCCCTGCCCCGCCCCCCGACGTTGACTCGCGATCCCGCGACGCTATGCTTCGCTCAGCCCGGCACCGTCGTCTCCCGCGAGGACGTCATGGCCTTCCGCGGCAGCCTGCACGTCTATGGCGCCGACGATGGCGCCATCATCGGCCTCGCCGGCTTCGAGAAGGACGCCCGCTCGGAGGCCATCGTGCCCAACCTGGCGCGCATCTCCCTCATCGATGCGACCGAAATGGCCGAGCACCTCATCCGCTGCGGCGTCGGCGTCGCCGCCTTCCGCGTGGACGTCAACTGCATCGACGACGTCTTCTTCCGGGACTTCGAGGCCAGCGACCGCTGAGCGCCATGGTGACTTCCCCCCATTTGCCCCGCCCCGATGCCCTCGAGTGGGTTCACTGGGGCAGGCGCAATTGGGCGCAAGCCCTCGCCGGGCAGGAAGCCCGCTGGCAGGCCGTTGTGGACGGCAGCGCGCCGCCCGCGCTGTTCTCCCTGGAGCACGAGCCGGTCATCACCCTCGGCCGCCGCGCCCGGGAGGACCATCTGCGCGTGCCGCGCGAGGAGCTCGCCCGCCGGGGCATCGAGGTCGTCGAGGCCGATCGCGGGGGGGAGGCGACGTACCATGGCCCCGGGCAGCTCACGCTGTACGCGATCGTGCCGATTCACCGCCTGGGGCTCGGGGCATCGGACCTGGTGCGCGCCCTCGCCGAAGCGATCGTGCAGGTCCTCGCCCGGCGTGGCGTGGACGCGCACTACGACGGCGGACGTCCCGGTCTGTGGGTGGAGGATCGCAAGATCTGCGCGGTC
>JAFIET010000071.1 GCA_020832405.1 Balneolales bacterium | reverse complement strand
TCAACAGGAAGTGTTTTGAGGGATTCATAATTAATTACATCCCCTTTCAGGATATCTTTTATCAGCCCTGCTATTTTGCTTTTATCTTGTTTTTTCCCCACTTATACTATCCTTATAATCGAAACTGAAGCTTAATTCATACCTGTCGATACTTAGGTAATTTACACTTCATACTAATAAAATCACATAGCAATATTTTAATTGTAAGCCTTTACCGATGCCGGCAAAAAAAACGGGTGTGAGCCAAAGCGCATCACACCCGTTAATCAAACATTTCTCAGTAAATACTGAAGCACCTACCGCTCAATGGTTACACCGCTGATGGTATGTCCGAAGAAGAGGCTGTTGGCAAACAGCTTGTTGGTACCAAACCAGAATGCCCTGAAATTAGGATTGTCAGCAAACATAACTACCCGGCCCTGTCCGCTTCCTGAAACCATGAGCGATGCCGTGCCCGGCAATGTTTGAAGGTTCTGAGGCGAAACATACCCGCTCACAAGCGGCTGCCGCGTGTAGCGAAGCGGTGCCGCGTGCGCGTTTTGAGGGGGCGCCAAAAACAGCGTGCTGTTCCGGAAAACGCTGAGTTCCGGATTCCGGTAGCCGTACAGCAGCGGATGGCTGAGATCGGCCCGCGTACGGAAAATGCTTCCGCCAATTACCTGAGCGCCGCGCAGCTGACCCGCATCTTCGTACGCTATCATCTCACCTGCGGTCCCTGAACTGCTAACGGCCGTAAATTCAGCCGAGGCCAGGTCGTGACGCACCAGCCAGTTGATGGCGCTTTTGTAGGCGATGATGACGCCGCCGGAATTCAGCCAGCGCGACAGGTTTTCCCGGCCTGAAGCGGAGATGCGGTTATAGTTGCCGTTGGGAAGCACGATAGTGTTGTACCGGCTGAGGTCGAGGCGGTCAAAACGGTCGGTCTCAACCATGCTTACCGGCACATTGTACCGCTGATCGAGCTGGAACCAGGTTTCTCCTGCCTCACTCACGTTCACCCCGTCGCCCACGAGCAGCAGTACCTCCGGCTTGCGCAGGCTGCTGAAGCTCGGCGAACCCAGATCGATGCCGCTTCGGGCAAGCCCGGTATTTACGGCGTAGAAGTCAACGGCGTTTTCACGGGCGGCTTCCTGAATCATGGCGTAGAGCTCATCGGGACTGCAGGCATCCTGAATGCCTACGGGGATCATCACCGAGCCGCGGGCGAAACTGCGGTCGCCGCCCTCAGCCGGGAGGGTGAATTCCCGGTTGGCTACTTTGGCCCTTATATCGTGCCGGAGCAGGTCGTTGAGGGCGCGGGGGGCATAGTAGCCGTCCCACTCAAAAATGTAGGCAAACCGGGCCTGCCCGCCGTGTACCGTGCCGGTCGGGAAAGCGAGGGTTTCGGCCTGCACCTGCTCCCCGAGCAGATTGCTGCCAAACATACGGGAGTTCAGCTCAGCGTGCTGCAGGTCGAAGGAGTGTGGCAGCGACCAGGTTGAGACATCATAAAACAGGCTGTCGGTGAAGGTGGTCCGTGTTTCGAACAGGCTGCGCACCATGCGGTAGTTGGGCTGTTCTGTGGGTATGATGAAATCCCGGCCGGCCCTGAAAGTCTGGCCTCTCACGGTTATATCGCGGTTAAGCTGGTAGAAGCTGAGCTGATGCCGCAGCAGGATATCGGAAAGATGATACATCCGGGCGGGGTCGTGTTCGGCGCCGAAAACCCAGGCTTTCACTTCATCGCGGCGGGCTTCATCCAGCGCGCTGCTGAAATGATCGCGCTTGAAGGCGTGGAAATCCTCCCGAAGGGCATGCGTACCGGCTACCGTAGAAAGCGAGGTGAGAAACTGATTGAGGATGGTTTCAGGGAAGGACAACAGCCCGTGCTGACTCTCCTGAATGTGCCCGCGGGAGCTTGCCTGCTCAAACAAAATGCCGATGGTGCCAAAGAAGTCGGGATAGGTCGAGCCTTTGCCTACATAGAAGTCATCGAAGGTTTCCCGGCTGTAGTACAGCTGACCAATTTCATCTAAGTAAGCGGCATGAAATTCGGCGAGTTTTCCGGTTAGTTCGTAGTTGCGCTCAGGGGTGAGCGGATTGTTGCGGGAGGGCACCCCTGGCTGGAAAAAGTAGGTGGCATTGGTACCCATTTCGTGATGGTCGGTAAGCACATTGGGCTTCCAGTGATGAAACATTTCGAGGCGGTAGCGGCTTTCGGGGTGCTGAAGCGGCATCCAGTCGCGGTTGAGATCGAACCAGTAGTGGTTGGTTCGGGAGCGCGGCCAGGGCTCGTTGAACTCGCGGTTGGCCGGATCAGCGGTGAGGCGGTTGAGGTTACGGTGCGAATTCACCCAGCTCACAAAGCGGTCCTGCCCGTCGGGGTTGAAGCTTGGGTCGAGCAGAATCACCGATTCGCGCAGCAGGGTTTCTACGGCTTCACCCTCAGCGGCGGCGTAGTAGTAGGCCGCAAGTACGCCCGCGTTTACCCCGGAGTGCTCGTTACCGTGCACACTGTAGCCCAGCCATACGACCGCCGGCATCTGCGAAAGATCGAGGTCGCCTGAGCGCTGCGGATCGGAAAGCTGCACATGCTGCTCCCGAATGGCATCGATACGCCCGTGGTTTTCGGGATGGGTGATGGTGAGCAGCAGCAGCGGCCGGAGCTCATGGCTGCGTCCGTAAAACTCAAGGGTGATGCGGTCAGAGGCCTGAGCCAGGGCTTCCATGTAGCGCACCATCAGGTCGTGGCGCAGGTGCCATTCCCCGATGTTAAAGCCCAGCACTTCTTTCGGCGTGGGAATGGCGGGGTTGTAGCTTACATCATCCGGCAGAAAAAAAGACAGCTCCGCAGTTCGTGTTTCCGCGAAATCGCGGGCAAAAACGTGTGTGCCGGTTTGCGCATGGCCCGGCACGGCTGTAATCAGCAGCATGAGCAGAGCGGCAAAAGCAACTCGTAGAAATTGAGGCATAAGGTTTTGATAATCCGTTGGTTGAAGGGAGAGTTGAGAGTCAGCTGCAAGTCCCGTACAGTTTTACTAAAGCTGCGGGCTTGCGGCACAGAGTGATACTACACCAAGCAATTGAAAAACGCTTTTAAAAGATGCGCTGCAAACAACTTTTTCTGACAACGGCTACCTTTGCTCTGCTGCTGCAAATGATTTATACCGAATTACTATTCCTGCCGCCAGCTTTTATATTCATGCAGGTAAGGAGATGTAAGCACGAACTCAGCCCCGCCAGCTGATGGGCGGTTGATTTTTACCGTGCCTTTGAGGCGCTTAGAAGAAGTTGCAACCGAGTAAAGGCCGATTCCGGTACTGCTTTCACCACCCGTAGGACGGGCAGAAAGCCGGGCGAAAGGTTTAAAAGCCTGCTTCATATCATTATCTGAAAACCCGGGGCCCTGATCGCAGATTCTTACCTCAAATGTATTTTCGCCCTTAATCATATCAATCCAGACATTTTTCTCTCTTGGGGAATACTTAATTGCGTTTGAGATCAGATTTGCCAGGATGCCGTAAAACGACTCAAAATGTGTATAAAACTCAAATACATCATAGCGGAAGTGTAGTTCAATGTTTTTTAGTTTGGCAATAGGGGTGTAGTCGTCTTCCAGCTGCTTCATTATGGCCGGGCTTTGCTCCTGTGTGAGCATTTCCAGCACATTCAGCTTCTCCATACGGAAAACGTTCAGCAGGCTTTGGATCAGCAGCCCGGTACGTTTCACGGCATCATCAATGAGACTGATAATTGACTTGTCTTTGGCTTCAATGCTAAGCAGTTCGAGTGCACTGCTAATAACCGAGAGCGGATTTTTGAGGTCGTGTACGATAATGTGAAGAAAGGCATCCCGTTCCTGCCCTATGGTTTCGAGCTGCTCATTTTTTTGCTGCAACATGGCTTTTTGTTTCTGAATATCCAGAAAGGCAGCTTCAAGCTTTTTCCGTGTAACAATGGCATAAATAAAGAAGGAAACGGCAAGAAGCAGGCCGATAATCAGCAGTATAATAATGGCAAGCCGGTTCCGGCTCGTGGTTTCCTGAAAAGCAAGCCTTTCGTTCAGCAGTTTATTTTCATTGTTGGTCTGCTCCACATTATGCTGAATAATTTTTTCCTGAATAGCTGCATCCTGCGCCTGCTGCTGAAAAAGAATCTGCATTTCCAGTACCTGTTCATGATAGTCCAAAGCAAGTCTGTAATTTCCCATATTTTTTTCCAGCTCGTACAACAGCATGAAGCTGTTCATTTTCATAGCATTCTGCCCGCTCTCCCTTGCCATTTCCAGGGTACTTAAAAACAGTTCACGTGTGGTATCCGGGTAAATATTTTGACGCAGATAGGTATTACCGATTCCAAAAGTATTGAACATTACGCCGGGCTGAGAGCCGATTTCTTCGCTAAGCTCCAAACCTAAGGTGAAGTATTGCACTGCAGAGTCGTAAATACTTCTACTCAGGTAGCTTGTAGCCAGATTGTAATAATTCCGAGCCAGATTAAGGCTGTGGCCCAATTCACGGTTAATCGATATGGCAACACGCAGTGAATCGGCCATTCGGTCATACTGCTCTGTTTTGTCGAAAATAATACCGAGATTATTCATGGTTCTTGCGATGCCGTTTCGGTCATTTCGGGCATAGTAAATTTCAAGGGCCCTCTCATGCCAGACAATTGCCTCTTCATGCTGATTAATATGTCCGAAAATGAGAGCCAGGTCTGCATAAAGATCTGACAGGGAGCCTGAATCGTTTTTAGCTTTATTATCTTCCACAAGTTCAATCAGCATCTCAATTGCCTGCAGGTACTCACTTCTGTCGTAGTAGTTCATGGCTTTAGCCCGCCTCAGTGCCAAACCAATATCGGACTGCGGATCAGGGTTGTATTCACTGAACACAGCTTCAAGCAGGCTAAGCCCGCGCGATGTGTTCCCCTGCTGACTTGCAACCGAGATCGCAAGGTTTGCGGTGTACAAATAAAGATCTTCCAGGCCCAGAGCCTCTATTTCCGGCAAAGCATTCATGGTTTTTTGCTCTGCGGGAGCAATCCGACCCTGTAAAAAGTCGAGGACTGCTTCCATATACACATATGTAAGCCTGTTATGGGGAGCCGGATTTTGTTCGGCATACTCCTGCATTTCCGCAGCTATTGCACCAAGATCGTCATATTCACCCAGGAAGAGTTTTTCCACAAACAAGTTAAAAAGCTCCTCACGGTCAGATAATTCCGATGCTTGCTCTGTTGCATTACGGGGTGCAATTTCCCCCTCTGCTGAATGATTGCAACCAGCAATGATTAACCAAATCAGCAGTCCAAATAGCAGTACTATTCTGTTTGAATGCGATATCTGAGGCGTTTCCAATAAAAAAACTTTGTTAGGTGAGTTACTGTTATTGAAATTAAAAAAAATTAATGCTTATCCAATACCAATAAATCCGTTCCAAAATAAACTTACAGACCTGCTGCTCTTCAAAAATCGACGGCTCGTTTACCAAACAGGGCAGTACCTATCCTGAGCATGGTTGCCCCCTCCTGCACGGCTACCTCCAGATCGTTTGTCATTCCCATAGAGAGGTGTGTTAGTTGGTGGCTTTTATATCCGCGTTTTTGTTCCAGCTCCAAAAGTTCGCGCAGAAGCCTGAATTCCGGCCTCACCAGCTCGGGATCATCCGAAAATGTGGCCATACCCATTAGCCCCATCACTGTGATATGCTGCATTTCATCTGCCTTTAGCAGGAGCCCGGGCAGCTCCGCAGGATCGCAACCGGACTTCTGATCTTCTTCACTGATATTCACCTGTATGAGTACTTTGATAACACGACCGGCCTGCTCTGCACGTTTGTCGATTTCTTTGAGTGCTTTTAGTTTGGGCACAGAGTGAATCCAGTCAACACGGTCAGCAAGATATTTTATTTTGTTGGTCTGAAGGGTGCCAATCATGTGCCAGTTTATCTGCTTGTCTTCGTCAAGAGCTTTCATCTTGGGTACAAGTTCCTGAACCTTGTTTTCCCCAAAGTGGAGCGGTCCGAGTGCCCGCATGGCCTGAATCGCTTCTACAGGGTTCGTCTTGCTTACGGCAATGAGCGTGATTTCATCCGGGTTTCGGTTGCACGAAACACAGGCACGTGCTATGCGCTCTTTAACTTCCTGAAGATTCTGATGATAGTATTCAAAGGCCATGATATAAATTAAATGAAGTTTTCGGGTAATTTATCAAACAGAACAAAAAGCTGCTCCATTCAGCAGGTTAAAGGGATTGAAATCGGGTTGGAATATAAAGATTGGACCAAAACCAATTAAGTCGTATTTTTGGAGTCTGAATTTAATTTCATCATTTTTCTCTGCATGGTTACAACAGCAAGCTTAGTTCCCGTTTTTTCGAAGCTTCAAACTGTTCATTCCGCGTTCACAGGCCCGATTAAGCCTCAAAAACGAACATAACCGGGATGAATGTGCTGATAAAACATATTTCCGAATTTTTTGAGCACTGGGCGCCAAATGCCACAAAACTGGACTACGACAACACCGGCCTGCTCATCGGAAATCCCTCTCAGCCCGTACACCGCATTTTATGCTGTCTTGATGTAACCCCTGAAGTAGTTGAAGAAGCCATTTCACGCGATTGCCAGCTCATTTGTGCGCATCACCCGATCATCTTTCCGAAACTTTCGCGTGTAATTACCACCGATTTCGCCGGTAGCCTTATCCACACGCTGATCCGCAATAATATTGGCGTTATTGCCGTGCACACCAACCTCGATGCCGCCCGCGACGGCGTAAGTTTTGAACTGGCCAAAACCCTGGGTTTGCAAGATATCCGTATCCTTGACGATTCCTACAAAACCATGAAGCGCGTCATTTTCAGGTTTCCCTCCGCACTTAAGTCTGAAATCAGTACAGCCATACGTCAGGTTGATCTTGACTGCGGTTGGTCTGAAGAAGAGATGAACATCAGCGTTGCCCGCTTTAACGCCGACCTGTATGTTTTAAACGAATTGCGCATTACCCTTCTGAGAATTCTCGACGGCGCGCCACATTCCTTCGATATTGTTGCGCTTGAAGCTACTTCCCCCCTGTACGGCTTCGGAGCGGCAGGCAGGCTGCCGGAACCACGCAGTCAGGAAGATTTCCTTTCCCATGTAGCAGCCCGTTTGGGTAGCAGCGGCCTCCGCTACTCGGGTGAGGTCACCGAAATATCAAAAGTTGCCGTTTGCGGCGGCTCTGGTTCTTCCCTTATCAGCAAAGCCAGGCAATTTGGCGCACAAGCATTCATAACCGCCGATATTAAGTATCACGATTTTTTTGTTCCGGGTGATTTCCTGCTCATTGATGCAGGCCACTACGAAACCGAGGCCCCCATTATCGCCTGTATGCAGCGAAATCTTTCCTCTGCCTTCCCTCAGCTTGAAGCACTCAGCACATCGGTAAATACCAACCCTATGCAGGGATGGCAGCCGGAAACACGAGTTTCAGTTAAACCACCCATAATCCCCTAAGCAACCTTATGCGCGACATCCTACAACAACTGGTAAACCTTCAGTACATTGATTCCAAGCTGGACGAACTGAAACGCATGCGAGGCGATCTCCCGGAAGATATTGCCGATCACGAAACTGACATCTCACGCATGGAATCCCGTGTAAAAAAGAATACGGCACAGCTCAAAGATCTCAAACTCGAGCAAGGCAAACTCGAACTTGAAAAAGAGGATTCAAAAGCCCTCATCGAAAAGTACGAATCGCAGCAGCTCACCGTGCGAAACAATCGTGAATACGATGCCCTTACCAAAGAAATCGAAGCTCAGCGGCAGCTGATCGAAAATGCGATTTCACGGGTAGAGGAAATCGGGATTCTGATTGAAGAAACTGATGCTGACCTCACCAAAAGTCAGGAGCTGCTCAAAGAAAAACAGGCTGAACTTAAGGTTATGCAGAAAAACCTTGAAGCAGTTATCGAGCGCACACAGGAAGAAGAACGCGAACTGCTCGAACGCCGCGACGAAGCCGAAAGTACCCTTAATCAGCGCTACCTGCGCAGTTACAACCGCCTGCGCAACGGCCTGAGCAACGGCATTGCTGTTTCCCCGATGGTGAACGGTGCGTGTATGGGTATGATGATGCCGCCTCAGGTACAAATGGAAGTTCGCCGCAAAGACAAGATCGTTATCGATGAAAACAGCGGACGCATCGTTGTTGACCCTGAGTTCTTCGAAAATGCCAAAAAGATTGGCCTCTGATTGCTTATCTTGATTTACGTTCTGAAAGCTCAGGCTGCTGTTCTGTTGCTCAGCACATCACACGCCGGACGAACACTTTGATTTACTGAGACTGCCGGGCAATCGCCTTTCGCTCGTTCGAAGGGAGGAAAGTCCGAACACCTACCGGCTCCGTGCTTCCTAACGGGAAGGGTTCGCCTTCGGGCGGATACAGACAGTGCCACAGAAAATATACCGCCCCGGTCCGCCGGGGTAAGGGTGAAATGGCGGGGTAAGAGCCCACCGCGCTTTGGGCGACCAAAGCGGCAGGGTAAACCTCACGGGGTGCAAGGCCAAGCAGGCAGTACGTATTGCCGGTTGCAACGCTGCCGGGTAGGCCGCTTGAGGTGCCGGGCGACCGGCATCCCAGATAAATGATTGCCACTCTTGGTTTTACCGGAGTACAGAATTCGGCTTACAGGCAGTCTCAGCTTTTTTTACAATTTCCGCTTTTCCTTGTTGTAAGATTTTTTTCTTACCCTATATTTAAGATTCACTTTTACACACGTCACAACCGTACTAACACTCCGGCCCGCGTTGTGCCGCCTTATTCATTAAGCTCCCGCATCATAACCATTGATAGATGAGATTTGAAGTCCTTGTTATAGATGACGATCAGATTACCCTCATGCTGCACAAAACTTTAGTAGCCAGGGCCGGACTGCACAACGACGCAAAAAAGTTCCTGAACGGCAAGCTCGCCCTTGATTACATCATCAATAACGACGCAGATGATGTTGCCTACCTCGCCCTGCTCGATATCAATATGCCCGTTATGGACGGATGGGGATTTCTGGAAGGCTACGTAAATGCTTCCCTGAAATCGAAGCTCTTTGTTGTAATGATTACTTCATCGGTCGATAACCCCGACAAATCTCGTGCTGAGGCCTACCCCATGGTTATCGACTATTTCACAAAACCGGTTGTGAAAACACAGATTGAAAAGCTTCGGGAGCATCCCGAAATCCAACCGCTTATATAAGCGTAAAAACTGCCTTCAGCTTATCCTCCGGTGCTTCAGGCAGGGCAAACGCCTTCGGGTATCAGCCAGAAATTCCGGGCTGATTTCAGCAATCGCCACACCGGGTTTGCCGTCCGTAACTTCGGCAATGATCTCACCCCAGGGGTTCACAATCATTGCGTGACCGTAGGTTTCCCGCTTTTTGCCGTGCAGCCCGGCCTGCGCAGGCGCCATCACATAAGCCGTATTTTCGACCGCCCGCGCCCTCAGCAAAAGGTGCCAGTGCGCCGCTCCTGTCTTTTTGGTAAATGCTGCCGGCACGCAGAGTAAATCAGCACCACGCTGCACCAGAGCCCGGTAAAGCTCCGGAAACCGCAAATCGTAACACACCGAAAGCCCGAGGGTAAGCCCTGCGGGCTTTTCTTTTTCAGAAGGGTGTTTTTTTTCGATGGATGTGTTTCCGGGCCTCATTTCAATCCGGGCCGTTACAGGCTCAGCTTCACCCGCCTGCACATAAGCTGATTCCAGGTACTTTTCCTCCTCCGAGACAATCACATCGAACAGGTGCATTTTGTTGTAGGCTGCCACGAGGCCGCCGTCGGGTGCGAAGAGCTCCGCACGGTTAAACACCTTGCCGGAACTTCCGCCAGCCGGAACAGGATAACCGCCGGCAAGCAGGTAAACCCCGTGCTTCTGCGCCCAGGCAGGAAGCGCCGTGCGCACCGCATCACCCACGGCGCGCACATTTTCGGCCATCAGCCGCTCCTCGCTCAGCCAGGCAAAATTTTCGGGCAGGCCGATCAGCTCTGCCCCCTGCGCCGCTGCATCAGCAACAAGCGCAGCAGCCTGATCCAGGTTATGCTGCAAATCAGGCTGACTGTTCATCTGAAGGGCCGCAATTTTCATAAGAAATACTGTGTGGGGTTAATGGCCGTAAGGGCCGGCGTCTGAAGCCGGGCGAAACGGCTTCAAACCTTTTCTTCCATAATAATGTTATCTTTGGCTCCTATCAAAAAATCCTGAATTCCAAGACATGCCATCCTCCTCGTTCCGACTCAAATCCGATTTCAAACCCGCAGGCGATCAGCCCGCAGCAATCAAAACACTCACGAGCGGACTCAACAGCGGCGAAAAATTCCAGACGCTGCTTGGCATCACCGGTTCCGGCAAAACCCGCACCATTGCCTCGGTAATTGAGCAGGTGAACAAGCCCACCCTTGTGATGAGCCACAACAAAACCCTGGCCGCACAGCTCTACCGCGAATTCAGCGACTTTTTCCCCGAAAACTGCGTCGAGTTTTTCATCAGCTACTACGACTACTATCAGCCCGAAGCCTACATCGTTTCTTCTGACAAATACATCGAGAAGGATCTTTCCATCAACGATGAAATACAGCGGCTGCGGCTGCGGGCTACGAGTTCGCTGCTTTCGGGCCGGCGCGATGTCATTATTGTTGCCTCAGTTAGCTGCATTTACGGCATCGGCTCCCCCTCCGAGTACGCCAAGCTCGTAATCCCCCTCAAAATCGGCGACATCGTTTCCCGCAACAAACTCCTCTACGATTTTGTGGAGCTGCACTACAACCGCAACGATTTCGATTTCAAGCGCTCCACCTTCCGCGTGCGCGGCGATGTGGTTGATATCATCCCGGCCTACTCCGAGCATGCGCTGCGCATCGAGTTCTGGGCCGACGAAATCGAGAAGCTTTCTACTTTCGATCCCGAAAGCGGCGAGATTATTGAAGAAGTCGAGGAGTTCACCATCTACCCTGCCTCGCACTACGTTACCACCAAAGACCGGCAGGCGGAAACCATCAAACTCATTCAGGACGAGCTGAACTGGCGCCTTGATGTGCTGCGCGAAGAAGAAAAATACATCGAAGCCCAGCGGCTGGAGCAGCGCACCGTTTTCGACATCGAGATGATTAAAGAAATCGGCTACTGTCCCGGTATTGAGAACTACTCGCGCTACCTTGCCGGCCGCAAGCCCGGCGAGCGCCCTTACTGCCTGATGGACTACTTCCCCGACGACTACCTTCTGGTGATGGATGAAAGCCACCAGTCGATTCCACAGATCGACGCCATGTACGGAGGCGACCGCTCCCGCAAGACGAGCCTGGTCGAGCACGGCTTCCGGCTGCCCTCCGCCCTCGACAACCGCCCGCTAAAGTTCGAGGAGTGGGAAGAGATGATCGCACAGGCCATTTTTGTGAGCGCTACCCCGGCCGATTACGAGCTCGAAAAATCCGGCGGGGCCTTCGTGGAGCAGATTATCCGCCCGACCGGCCTGATGGAGCCCAAAGTTGAGATGCGTCCGCTCAAAAATCAGATTGATGATCTGATCGATGAAATCCGCAAAGTGATTGCCAAAGGCGAGCGGGTGCTGGTGCTCACGCTCACCAAGCGCATGAGCGAAGAGCTGAGCGAGTACCTCAAAAACATGGGCATACGGGCCGCCTACATGCACAGCGAGCTCGATGCACTCGAGCGAATCGAAGTGCTGTTCCGCTACCGCCGGGGCGATTTCAGCGTGCTTGTGGGCATCAACCTGCTGCGGGAGGGCATCGACATCCCCGAGCTGAGCCTCGTTGCCATTCTGGATGCCGATAAGGAAGGCTTCCTCCGCTCGGATACTTCCCTGTTCCAGATTGCCGGCCGTGCCGCGCGAAACGCCGAAGGCCGGGTCATTTTCTATGCCGATAAGGTCACCAAAAGCATGAAAAGGGTGATGGATGAAATGGAGCGCCGCCGCACCATTCAGCAGGAATACAACGAAAAACACGGCATCACCCCGACCACCATCGTGAAGGAGCTGAAGCCGCTGGTTGATCCGGGCCTGATTTCCAATCAGAACATCAACCTGGAAGAGCGCTATCAGGAAGATTCCCCGATTGAGCTGGTGAAGGTAGCCGACGACGGCATCCACTACCGCCCGAACCCGGCCATGAAGGAAATTGTGTTCAACAGCAAGCAGTCGTTTCTCGATCACCTCACCGAAACCATGAAAACCGCCGCGCGCAATCTCGAGTTTGAGGAAGCCGCCCGCATTCGCGATCAGATTGAAGAGCTCCGGCGGGACATGAGCATGAAGTGAGCTAAGGCCCGGAAACGCATCACCCGAAACACAAACCAAAACACAAACACAGGTGCCGGAAGGCCGCGGGACCGGCGCAGAAGCCGGTTCCGGTTAACCCAACTGCATGAGTACACTTGCTTATTTAAAATCGCTGATCAAAGACAGAAACGTTGCTTCCATTACACCGAGTTCGCGCTACACGGTGCAGAAAGTAACCCGGAAAATTGACTTCAGCCGGGACCTCACCATTGTGGAGTACGGGCCGGGTACGGGGGTTTTCGCAGAGTACCTGCTGGAGAAAATGAGCCCGGCATCGCGGCTGATTATGATTGAGCTGAACCCGGATTTCGCCGAAATTCTGCGCCGGATTAACGACCCCCGCGTGAGCGTGCATCAGGAGTCGGCCGAGCAGGCGGAGGCCATCGCGCGCAACTGCGGCGCCCAACAGGCCGACTACATTTTGTCGGGCATTCCGTTCAGCTTCCTACCGCCTCCGGTTAAAGACCGCATCCTCTCCGCAACGCACCGGCTGCTCCGTGAGGACGGCTACTTTCTCGCCTACCAAACCTCAACCCATCTGAAAGAGCCCATCCGCAAACATTTCGGAAAGGTTGATGTGAGCTTTGAAATCCGCAACATCCCGCCCATGTGCATCTATGAGGCGCAGAAAAACGGGCAGATGCCGGGTACGGCCGTGAACGGTGAAGGCTGATGAAGCAGGCTGAGGGTCCCATGCTCGATATCGGTCAGCTGCTTGAAGCCTACAGCACCGGCTATTTCCCGATGGCTGAGGGCAGCGGCCCCGATGCCGAAATCGGCTACTACTCGGCATGGAAGCGCGGCATTATTCCCCTCGACGGCTTTCACATGCCCAAAAGGGCGCTGCGGCATTTCAAAAAAAGCGGCTTCAGCATGAGCCTCAACCAGCACTTTGAAGGCGTGCTGGAAGGCTGCGCAAACCGGCCCAGCACCTGGATAAATCCGGTCATTCACCGCACTTTTTTGTACCTTCATTATAGCGGCTACGCGCACTCCGTTGAAGTGCTGCGCGAAGGCCGGCTGGTCGGCGGACTTTACGGCCTTGCACTGGGCGGGGCTTTTTTTGCGGAGTCCGTTTTTCAGTACGAGCCCGAAGCACATAAAGCCGCACTCTGGTTTTGCCACGGTCATCTTTTAAACAGGGGATTTTCATTATGGGATGCACAGTACTACACCCCGCACCTCGGGCAGTTCGGGTGCCGCGAAATTCCGGCAAAGCGCTACGATGTGCTGCTGCAAAAGGCCCTGAAACAAGCCTTAACCTTTCTTGATCATGGAAATCCGGGCAAACCAACTCACTAAATCTTTCGGAAATCAGACCGTGCTCAGCGGTCTCACTTTCGAGGTAAAGCAGGGCAGCACGCTTGGCCTGCTGGGCAACAACGGAGCGGGCAAATCCACACTCATTCACCTGCTGATGGGGCTGAACCACCAGGATTCCGGGGAGCTCACCATCGACGGACTGAGCTGGCAGCAGCAGCAAAGTCACGACGGACTCCGCAGCCGGATCGGCGTTCTGCCCGAGCACGGACAGCTCAACCCCGAGCTCACCGGCGCCGAGCAGCTGCGGTTTACGGCCCTGCTGTACGGCATCGACCTCAGCGCCAGCATGGAGCAGGTGATGGCCATGGCTGAGTATCTGTTTGAAGACCTGAGCGTGCTCGAAAAAAGATGCGGCACCTTTTCTACCGGGATGAAGAAAAAGCTGGGGCTTATTCTCGCCTTCCTGCACAAACCGCAGCTCGTGCTGCTCGATGAACCTTTTTCGGGCCTTGACCCCGGCTCATCCCGGCTTGTGATCAATTTTCTGAATGCCTACAGCCGCCGCGACCGCGTCATTCTGGTTTCGTCTCACAACCTTTCCTACGTGGAGCAGGTTGCAACCGATCTCGCGGTACTGCACGAATCGAAATTCCGCTTCTTCGGAAGCATGGAAGAGTTCACCCGCTCGGGTCAGTCGCAGCTGGAAAGCTCGCTCATGGAGCTGCTCGCCCCGGAAGAAAAAAGCACCGATCAGCTGCGCCGCCTCCTAAGCTGACCCGCCCCTGCCCTCATGGAAACATCCGTCCCAAAACCCAGCAAATGGCGCCTCGCCGCCTTCATCATGCGCACCCGCGCCCTGATGCTGATTAGCGGGGATGAAAACAAACTGCTGAATATCGGCCGGATTGCCATACTGCTGGTGCTGCTGCTCTACGGCAGCTTCGGGGCTTGGGCACTGCTCACGCTCGAAACACATCAGCGCATCGTAATTGAAAGCGCTGTGCTGATGAGCATGGCCTTCATCATTTTCTTCAGCGGGGTCTTCCCGATTATCCGATTTCCGGTTCGCATCATCCCGGCCTATGCGCCGGTCTCGGAACGGGCGGCAGGCGGGCTCAACCTGCTCTATAACACCACAAGGCCCGGCACAGTGTACGGCATCTTTTTTCTCGCGGTGCTCAGCCTGCTCAGCTACAGCCTGGGTCCGTGGCTTTTCCTCGACGGGATCTTCCTCATCGTCGCAGCATCAGCGCTGGATTTCGGCATCAAACACAGCGTGCAGCTCTGGCGGGCTTCCCGGCAGACCGGCAGCGGCGGCCTAATCAGCGCCGAAGCTGCCCTTACGGCAGCACTGGCGGCCTTTTCATCGCTGAGTTTTGCAGGTCTCTACTTTTGGTTCAGGCCCGTTTTCTACGACATGATGCCCTGGACCGGCACCGTCCTGATGTTTACCTCAGCGGTTTCGGCGGCGGCCTTTTTCATGTTTCTCACACAGCGCTATGCGGAAATCCGGCACATCCGCGTCACGAACGAAAGCGGAGCACTCGCGGCACTCACCGCAGAAAAAAGCAGCGTTGCGGGCTATGCCGCCAAACTCTACAACCGGCGCGACACCTCCCGGCAGCTCTATCTCGTCATCCCCGTTATTCTGGTACTCGGCGGCGCCTACCTCTATCTGATTCAGGGCCACATGCCTGCTTACATCGCCTATCTACTGGCCATACCGCTGCTGCCGTTCAGCTACCTGCACAACAACTTCTGGGGCTTTTTCCCGGAACTCTGGATGAGCCAGAGCCTGAGTCCGCAGGCCCGCAAAACGCGCTGGCTCTTTTACACCGGCTCCCTTTGGCGGGTACTGCTCTGGTATGCGGTGCTTGCCTTTCCCGTTCTGTTTTTTATCGGGATGTTTGAATGGAAGCAAGTTCTTCTTTTTGTGCTGCTCTGCCCGCCCGCGCTGCTTACCGGCTACTGGGCCAGCCTGCGTTTTCCCAAAAAAGTGCGGGACGGCTCCAGCGTTATTTCCTTCAGCCGCACCATGAACAATACCTCGGGCCTGGTGAGCTTTATCGAAACAAGCGTGTTTTTCGGGCTTGCATACCTCATGATCAGCGGACTCTTCGCTGTCTTTACGGCTCTCTACTTGCTGATGCTCCTCATCCTTTGGCTGATGGTGAGGAAGATTGAGAATCAAAATCAATTTGGAGAGCAGGTGAGCAACACCCTGCTGAGGTAAGGCTGCGAAAAGCTCTGCGCAGGATTAAACCAGCAACCGCCCAGCTTCAGCTTAGCTTCCCCAAACCCGCTCGCCCCAGGGCGTGATACGCAGTGCCAGCACCATAGAAAGCAGCAGAAAAACGACGGCACCCCAAATGAGGCCCGAAAACGCAAGCCCGGCATCGAGCAGGTTTCCGAACAGCACCGGCGCGGAAGCCGTCGAAAAAACCATGAGCGTTACCAGCGTTGCCCGGATGGCGCCGAGATGCTTGACCCCGTAAATCTCAGCAAACATCGCCGTTTTGGTGTTCCCGCTGATGCCCTCCGTAGCCCCGAGCAGCATCATGTAAATGAGGGCCGTTACAGGATGGCTCCCCCACAACAGCACCACAAAGCCCAGCAGCATCGGAATGAGCATAAACGGGTACACGCTGCGGGCGCTAAAGCGGTCGATTACCGGACCAACGCCCAGGGAAAGCGCCGTTTTCGCGGCGGCAAAGCCGATAAAGCAGGTCGCCATCCATTCCATGCTCCAGCCCTTCGACTCGGCCAGCGGCAGCTGATACAGAAAGAAGCCCGTGAGCAGAATAGGGGAAGCGAGTCCGGCGGGAATTACGAAATAAAAGCGGGCGTCGCGCAGCATCTCAGCGCGGGTCCAGGATCGCGGGGCGTCGGGTACAGGCGCGGGGTTTTCTTTCGGGGGATGGGTTTCCGGGCGGGACTCCGGCTCCGGGTCAGCGGCAGCATCGGCTGATCCTGCGGCTGAGGATTGCGGGGTAGCGGCAGGCTCATCCCGCAGCAGCACGGGAATGAGCAGGGCCGAGAACAGCAGCACGAAACCGGCAATCAGCAGCCAGCTGCTGCGCCAGCCTATCGCACCGATCAGGAGGGCAACGCTCACCGGCAGTACGGCCTCCCCCAGCGGAAAACCGAGCGATGAAATGCTCAGCGCCTTGCCCCGGGCGGCATCAAAATACCGCGCCATGGTGGTTTGGGAAATGTGCCCCATCAGCCCCTGACCCGCGTGTCGCACCCCGAGAATCGCCACAAACAGGAAGATGAGGGAATGCGCAAAGGAAAGCAGCACGGCCGAGGCAGCCATCACCGCAAGCACCACAAAAGTGTATTTTTTGAGCGGCACCCGATCCAGCAGGCCGCCCACATAAGGCAGCAGCAGGGCCGAAGTGAGCGTAACCAGAGAGTAGAAGGTCCCAAAAGTGCCGCTCGTAAGCCCGAACTCCGACTGCCAGGCCGGGAGAAAAAGCGAAAACATGAAGGTCTGCCCGAAACCGGCAAAAAACGTAAGCAGCACCCCAAACAGCAAAAGCCGGTAGTTGGCTTTAAAAAAAGCGAGAAAGGTCATGAAGTGAGTTTGGTTTCAAAAAAATGAAGCGGCCGGTTTTGATGGGATGGGGTGTAGCGGGTTTATGGGCAGTATTACACGAATTTATCCGCGGAAATCCGCGCTGCGCAGCATCCGCCCATATCCGCGTGCCTCCAAAAAGCCTACTCCGCGCGCCGGTATTCCACGATGCGGTAGTAGTTGGTGGGGTAGGCGCCGGCCTGAAGCAGCATGGGTCGCAGGCTGAACTGTACGTGGAGTTCGGCGGGCACGCCGTCGCGGTCGGTCTGGAACCAGACAAATTTTTCGCGCTGCGCCGGATTCCGCCATACAGCCCGGAAGGTGTCGTGATGCCAGTGTTCGAGATCGGCTATTTGGGTGGGATCGCCCCAGAAGTGCAGCTCCAGGCCCGCCTCCCCCTGCACCACGCGCACATCGTCGTAGAGCGGGTCGTGAAAGAGGCCGGTGTAGGCGCTCAGCTCCCGCGAGGGCTGCGTACCGGGGATGCGCGCATCGTGGATTTCCTGCCGAAGGGCCATCACCCGCTCAAACTGCTGCTCATAGTTTCGCAGGTACACCTCGTGCCAGTCACGGAAGTCCGCGCCGGTGTAGTAGTCCTTGAGCTTGCGGCCCAGCGCATTCATGAAGGTGTTGAAGGTGTTTGTGGTGATGAAGATGCCCGTATTTTCTTCCGGGATGAGAATCAGCGTGGTGTTCATGCCGTCGGTTGCGCCGCCGTGCCGGTAGATGGTGCGCCCGTTCCAGGAGCTCACGGTCCAGCCGAGGGCGTAGGCGGTAATCGGAGCTTCGCGGTTGCCGCCGGGGATGGGCGTCACAATCCGGTAAAGCTCCCGGGCCGTTTCCGGGCTGATGAGCCGCTGCCCTTCGAAAACGCCGGCTTCGCCCAGGTGCAGGCGCATCCACTGCGCCATGTCGGCAGCGCTTGTGTTCACCGATGCCGAGGCCCCCACATTGTCGAAATTCCGCCTCGGAATGGTGCGCAGCTCCCCCTCAATCAGCTGATGCGGCCAGGCGGCATTTTCCCAATCCCCGATTTGGGTGATGCTCGTGCTGCTGCGGTCCATGCCCAGCGGCTCAAAGAACTGCTGCCGCACAAACTCATCCCAGCCCGTGCCGGTCACCGCGCTGATCACCTCCCCCGCTACCATGTACATCATGTTGCTGTACACGTAGCCCTCACGAAACGGACGCTCCGGCTGCATGTAGCGCATGCGGTAAAGCAGCTCGCTCTGATCGCGGAAGGGCATGTACTGAATCCGGTTGCCGGTCATGCGGCCGAGTCCGCTGCGGTGCGTGAGCAGGTCGCGGATGGTGATAGCACGGGTTACGTACGGATCGTACAGCTCAAAGCCCGGCAG